>CALACD010000333.1 GCA_937890445.1 uncultured Acidimicrobiia bacterium
GGTGGCCGTCGTTGGTGGCATTCAGCGCTCGCTCGGGATGCTCCCATTCCGGGTCGACCTGGAGCGCTGCGTAGGTGCGGTCGTTGAAGGTCCATCCGAGCCGAACTCGATACCAGGCCTGATAGATCGGTACCTCTCGCAGCAGGTATTGCAACGAATCGGGAACGAGACGTCGAAACTGCTCGAAGGGCGCGGCCCAGTGATTCGACCTCTGGAAGATGGTGAGGTGGTCGACGTCGTGCTGGATCTCGGGTCCGATCTGCATGCAGCTGGCCCCGTTGCCGATGATGGCGACCTTCTTGCCCGCCAGATCGAGATCATCGGGCCACTGTGTGGTGTGGAACGACTGCCCGGCGAAGGAGTCGAGACCTTCGATATCGGGGTAGACGGCAGGGTTGAAGATGCCCGTGGCGCTGATGACCACATTGGCCACGGTCACCTCGACCGATCCATCCTCTCGGGTGGTGGTGACTTCCCAATCCTGGGTCTCGGGTCGATACACGGTGCGGGCGACCGTCGTGCCGAATTCGATGTACTGGCGGAGTTCGAAGACGTCGGCGACTCGTTCCAGATAGCTCCAGAGTTCGTCCCGTAGGGCAAAGAACTTGGTCCAGTCGTGCTGGAGGAAGGAGAAGGAGTAGAGATGGTTCGGGGTGTCGACTCCGGCGCCCGGGTACTTGTTCTCGAGCCACGTACCCCCGACGGTCTGGTTCTTCTCGAAAACCCGGAACGGGATGCCGGCTGCCTGGAGGTGCACGGCTGCACAGAGCCCGGACACACCACTACCGATCACCACCACGTTGAAGCCGTCGGGCACGTCGAGTGGCTGGGTCTCGATCGGCCGCTCGCCGAGCTGGGCTGCGGTGAACCGACCGTATTCGGGGGGAACGGTCTCTCCCATGGCACAGCTGAGCATGTCGACGAGGAGCTCGGGTGAGGGGTCGGGAATGGCGACCGGTCGTCCGGCCTGCCAGGACTGGATCGCCTCCAGGGCAGCTTCTCGAACCTCCTGCTGAGCTCGCTCGTCGAGCCCTCCGCTGTCGTTGTCGCCCATCCCCTGCTGTCGCTTGGGGCGATACGGCTCCTCCATCCAGTGCATCTCGCCCGTGAGCTGAACGAGCACCATCAGGAGGGTCGGAATGTTGGCAACCGCAACCGCATCGACGAGCAGGGTCCCGTCATCCGCTGTCGAGGTTTCGGAGGATCGATCGAGCGCCATGCAGCGACACTACTGCGCTGCCTGCTCCGGTTCCCAAGTCACAGGCGTCGGTGTGGCCGACGGCGTGTACATCGGTGGCATCGGCTTGCGTTCCCGCTTCGGGATCACCAGCCAGCCGATCAGGTAGAACAGCGGCCCGGTCCCGAACGTGAGTGCGGCAACGACGAACGCCAGACGGACCACGACGACGTCGAGCTCGAAGTACTCGGCGAGTCCGGAGGCCACCCCTCCGATTGCACCGTCGGGGTCTCTACGCAGTAGGCGCGTCGGGATCGAAGGGGCGGGCGGTGGCGGTGTTCGGTTGTCGGTCATGCCCTCATCGTGCAGGCCCGAAGACGACTCGCCCATCGGGACCACCCCTGATCGAACCCTGACCGCCGGCGCCCGAGGTCAGGGTCGGAGGTTCGGCACCACGTGATCGGTGTAGCGCTCGATCATCTCGATCTCGCGGCCGTAGGGAAAGAGAAGGTGCAACCCGGTGAAGCCGAGCGCAAGGTGATCTTGCAGCGACGCCGTGACCCTGTCGGCAGGCCCGATGAGGCCAGCCGCGACACCGAGTTCGACGAAGCGGGCCGCACCGGGACCGAGGCGGGCCACGAAATCAGTGGTGAGGACGGACAGTTCATCGTCGGTGTCGGCAACGGCAGTGAAGAGGAACACGCTCCGATCGATCGACGCCGGATCGCGTCCGAGATCGGCACAGTGCCGATCGAGCACGGCGTGACGATCGGCCAACTGCTCGAGGGTTCGACCGAACACCATGTTCCATCCGTCCCCTTTCTCGGCCACGATCCGCAGCAGTCTGTCGCCGTGACCGCCGATCCAGATCGGCATCGGCGACTGCATCGGCTTGGGTGAGCAGACGGCGTTCTCCAACCGATAGTGCACACCGGCGAAGCCGGCCACGGGCTCGGTCCACAGTGCACGGGTCAGATCGATGGCCTCGGACATCTGGGCCTGGCGGGTGCCGATGCCGGGGAACTCATAGCCGTAGGCCTGATACTCCTCGGCCTTCCACCCGGCCCCGATCCCGAAATCGACTCGGCCGCCGGAGATGACATCGATACCAGCCGCCATCTTGGCCAACAGGCTGGGATGGCGATAGGAGTTGCAGGTGACGAGCGTGCCCAGTCGCAACGTCTGCGTGACCGGGGCCAGTGCCGCCAGCAACGTCCACGCTTCGTAGCAGTCTCGGTCGATGGAGGCTTCGTCCCAGAAGATGTGATCCGACACCCACAGCCCATCCCACGCGGCGGCCTCGGCCGCACGGGCCACCGCCGCCATGTCGTCGAAGGAGAATCCCCACTGGGGCTCGAGCTGCACGGCGATACGGGTCATGGCATGGTCTTTCCTGGATCGACGACGACCGTCCGTCGGCCTGGTCTCTTCTTCTGATCGTTCGTGCCGGCAACCTAGCCGACGGTACGGTTGCCATCATGACCAACACCGCCGCCAACGGATTCGCCACCGTCGAACCGCCCGTGTTCACGTCGGTCGACGATGAACGCACCCACCTGCGTCAGCGAGTGGCCGGTGTCTGTCGTATCTTCGGCAAGGCGGGTTTCTCCGAAGGTCTGCTCGGCCACCTGACCGTGCGGGATCCCGGCAGCCCCGACGCCTTCTGGGCCAATCCGCTCGGCATTTCGTTCAATCGCATGCGGGCATCGGATGTCGTGCTGGTGAACCACCAGGGCGAACTGCTCGAGGGAAGCCGACCGGTCAACCCCGTCGGGCTCCGATTGCACGCGGCCATCCACCGCAACCTGCCGCACGTGTCGGCTGTTTGCCATGCTCATTCGACCTATGGCTCGGCGTGGTCGACGTTCGGCGAGCCGGTGCCTCCGCTCACCCAGGACACTGCGGTCTTCTTCGAGGACCAGGCCATCATCGTCGAGCCTCGGGTCGCGATGGACGCCTCTCAGGCCGACGAGTTCGCGGTGGCCTTCGGTGACAACAAGGTCGGTATCCAGGTCGGCCACGGCATCTTCTCGACCGGCAGCTCGCTGGACGAAGCGGCCTGGTGGTTCACCAGCATGGACAAGGCCTGCCAGATCGCGCTGATGACGCGAGCGGCCGGCATCCCTCACCTGTGGCCAGAAGAAGCAGCGCGGGGCATCAAGTCGGCCCTCGGCAGTGCCCATTTCGGATGGTTGTCGTTCCAGACCCTGTGGGACGAGATCGCCGCTTCCGATCCCGATCTCTTCGACTGACTGCCCGCGGTCTGCAACACTCACGCTCCATGGATCTGCCCTCACCGTCACCGGCCGCCGTTGCGGCTCTCGCCCCTACCGGCACCCTGCGTGCCGCCATCAACCTGAGCAACTTCCTGCTCGTCACCGGGAAGAGCGCAACGGGCGATCCCGAAGGTGTCTCCCCCGACATGGCCCGGACGTTGGCCGATCAGCTGGGGGTTGGTTTGGAGTTGCGGAAGTACAAGACGCCGGGCGAGCTGGCCGATGACGGTCCGTCGGGTACGTGGGACATCGGCAACATCGGTGCCGATCCGCTGCGCTCGGAGTACATCTCGTTCACGGCCGCATACTGCGAGATCGAATCGACCTATCTGGTGCCGGCCGGATCGCCTCTCACCTCCATCGACCAGGTCGACCAGCCCGGTATCCGCATCGCCAGCGCAGCCCGGGCTGCCTACGACCTGTGGCTCGAGCGCAACATTCAACACGCCGAGCTCGTGCAGGTCAGCGGACTCGACGGCTCGTTCGACGCCTTCGTCGAGCAGAAACTCGATGCGTTGGCCGGGCTGCGGCCCCGACTGTTGTCCGACGTCGAACGGTTGCCGGGGGCCCGCATTCTCGACGGCTGTTTCAGTACGGTGCAGCAGGCGATCGGTACCCCGAAGGATCGCGATCCCGCCGGTTTCGACTATCTGGTGACCTTCGTGGAGGCAGCCAAGTCCCAGGGCCTGGTCGCCGAACTGATCGCCAAGCACGAGGTCGTCGGGCTCTCCGTGGCTCCGGCCACCTGATCGGTGCAGCGCGCCGCTCTGCGGTTCGCTCGGCCATGACCGAGCCCCACCCACCGACCACGGTCGAGGAGATTTCCGCCGTCTGGCTGGATCGGGCGCTGCGGCATTCCGGCATCCTTGCCGTCGAGGTCGAGGCAATCGAGGTGACCCCGCTGGGTCCTGCCGCCGGTTTTCTCGGGGATCTGGCCCGTGTCGGCGTCACCTACCGGTCCGGGAGTGGACCTTCGACCGTCATCGTCAAGCTGCCGACCACGGATCCCGGGGGTCGCCGAGTCGGTGAGATGCTGCGGGCGTGGTCTCGGGAGATCGCCTTCTACCGAGACCTGGCGCCACAGGCACCCGACGTCGACGTGCCCCTGTGCTTTCATCACGGTGGTACCCCGACCGCCCCCCAGGGTCGGCCTGCACCCTGGGTTCTGGTACTCGAGGACTGTCACTCCGATCCCATCGATGTGGCCGTCGGCGCCACCGACGGTCAAGCGTTCGGGGCCGTCGAGGCCTTGGCTCGCTTCCACGCTGCCTGGTGGCAGTCCAGCAGGACGTTCGACTGGATGCCGGGCTTCGACACGACCGGCGTGGGTGGGCTGCAACCAGCCTGGCTCGACGCCATTCCGACCTTCCTGCGCCGGTACGGCCACCTGATTCCCGATCCGACCGGAACCTGGTTGGAGCGCTTCGCTCCCCGACTGTCGGCATGGTCGGATCGAGTTGCCCTCCAGCCCCTGACCGTGGTTCACGCCGACTTCCGACTCGACAACCTGCTGTTCGATGGCAACCGGGTGACCATCATCGACTGGCAGACCGCGCTGCGAGGCCCGGGGGCGATGGACCTCACCAGCTTCATCGCCACCGGTCTGACCGCCGACAACCGGCGACGCCTGGAATCCGATCTGATCGACCGCTACGTCCTGACCCTGGCCGGGCGAGGAGTGGTCGTCGACCGAACGTC
>CALACD010000334.1 GCA_937890445.1 uncultured Acidimicrobiia bacterium
GCTGCGTCCCAGCATCAGGAGTGCCAGATCGATCGGCCCGGCGGCGGCACTCACCATCATCCCGAACGCCAACACCATGAGAATGCGTGACTCGGCGACATAGTCCTCGCTCAGAACCCGAGCCAGGACATCCGACGAGAAGGCGACCAGGAGGAAGTACGGCCACGCGATCAGAACCAGCCAGCTGGTGGCGCGACGAAGGATCTCGCGAGCCTTGGTCCAGTCCTCGACCGCCATCGACCGTCGGAGGTGGGTGGACACGGCCTGGCCGATGGAGAAGATCAGGAAGTTGCCGGCCGAGATGTAGCGGGTGAGGGCGCCATAGACACCGGCCGCCCCGCTTCCGATGAAGACGCTCACCAAGACCACGTCGAGGCGCTCGAGGGCGATCTGGAGCGCTGTGGACACGGCACGAGGTCGGGTGAACGCCCAGTACTCGGCCGATGTCACCAGCGGTCGGCTACCGGAAACGAATCCGCCGAGTCGACCCACGATGACCACCGACCCGACGAAACCCAGGATGACGGGAACTCCCCAGGCCACGGCAATCTGCCATGCCGGAGGAGCGGTGTCGGTCAGGACGATGGCGAGCAGGATGATCTGGAGTCCGGGCCGTGCCACCTGGTTCACCACGACCGTGGGGGTCATGGTTCCGAGTCCCCGAGTGGCGCCGAGCATCGTGACGGTCATGGCCCAGGCCGGAATGGTGAGCGACAACCAACGGAACAAGGTCGCGATCTGTGATGCCCGCTCGTCGGCGACGAGGGCGGCCAGGGGCCCGGCGGCGAGGAAGAGTGCGAGTGCGACCACGCTCGACAAGATGGCGACCGGCACCAATGCCATCGTGATCAACGCCCGCGGATTGGGTTCCAGGCCTGGATCCGGGCCGAGGGCCTTGGGTAGGAAGTAGACCAGTCCGGTCATGGTTCCCAGACAGCTGCTGTTGCCGGCAATGGCGATCACCGCAGTGGCGACGAAGAACAGGCCGGCCAGGTCGGCTCCGCCTCGCGAGATCAGCCACGCAATGAGGAAGTTCGAAGCCGTGGTCACGATGGCGCCGAGGATGGCCAGCGCCGAAGCCGCCGCCGTTCCCTGGTCTCGGCTGGAGTTGGCGGATGCATCGACTTCCGTCATGCGCGCCGCGCCACGAAGATCAAGGTCTGGGCCACCAGCCCGATCGGGCTCGATTCCAGCTGGCTGGCGAGGCGTTGCCAGCCGGTCCGTTCACCCGAGTCGAGCGTGGGCAGTTTCGAACGAAGTGTCGGCAACCCGGAATGGAGGGTGGGGAACATCGTGGCCGAAGCGTAGGGCTGCAGGCCGGAATCAACGATGGTGTCGTGAAGTGTCCCTCGGGTGTAGGCCCTGGCACCGCCCAGCCGTCGCGGCGCGTCGGGGATCCATGTGGCCCCGGGAAGCAACCACCCGGGGACCTTGCGGCCCCCGATGCAATAGCCACGGGGCGGTGCCGGCCACAGACGATTCGGCGTGGTCAGGACCACGAATCCGCCCGGTCGCAGGACGCGGTGGATCTCCCTGAGGGCCTGAGGCACGTCGTGGAGTTCTTCGAGGAGGTCGATGGCCGTGACTCGATCGAAGGTGCCGTCGGGAAAGGACAGATCGAGAACGGACATCAGCTCGACCGCGACGTTCTCGGGCCGGTTCGAGGCACCGAAGGAGCCGAGCGCAGCGTGATCACAGTCCACGGCGTGCACGTGGTCGAACCGGTTGGCCACCGCAGCCGTGAATCGGCCGTCCCCGCACCCGATGTCCAGGAGTTCCCGGCCCCGGAGCGGGACCGCGGCGTCGATCAGCTCGATGAGACGAACCAGAGCGGCTGGTTGGCAGGCGGTGGTTGGTGTCGTCGTGGGTTGTTCGAGCGCCATCGGTGGCAGATCTCCGGATCGTTCCTCTTGGGAGAACTATCGGCAGATCGTCGGCTCGGTTGACCGCTGGGTCCGTTGGCGACCGTCAGGCGAGTCGCTGGGTGAGCTCGGCCAGTACTCGGGTGTCGAGAACCCCGAGATGCTCGGGACGCCAGCCTTCGCCGGCCAGACGCAGTTCCCGGGCCAGGAGCTCGCACAGATAGAGATCGACGACTGCGTCGGTGCTCGAGGTGATCGGAGGGCCCGGTATGTCGCGCAGCAGCGCATCGGCCTGTCCGATCACCGCGTCGAGAGCGGCCTGCTCGTTGTCGGGCGCGGTTCGACGCACCATCTCGAACGCGATGTGCAACGCGTCGAAACCGACCGGCCTTCCGGTGCCGGCGAACTCCCAGTCCCAGACAGCGGTCACACCACCATTGGTGGCGGTGTTCCAGGGAGTGAGGTCACCGTGCCACAAACCGGTTTCGATGGTTGCCGAGCCGTGGCGTTCGGTGAGTCGATCGAGATCGACGGCGTCAGCCAGCGGGCCCTTGCGCCAGTTCGCCAGCAGTTCCGACTCGGCGACCGAGACGGCGCCTCCAGAGCCGATACGAGCCAGTTGGGCCAGCGATGACGCAGCCAGCGGTGTCCGGCGTCGAGAGGTGATGGTGGTGCGGACCGGAGACGTGACCACGACGTCGACGGCCCCGCCCTCCTGTTCGAGGTGTTCTTCCCACAGCACGATGGGGGCCCGAAGATCGGGTGGCAGTCTGCCTTCGACGTGACGCAACCAACGTCCTTCGTTGGTGATGAGCTCGGACGTGAGGCCGGACCAACCGACCTTCACGAAACCGACCGAGACGCCGTCGGGCCGCAGCAACTGGAGGACGGGCTTGCGATTGCGTCGGCGTGGGCCCAAGCTCACCACGGCGACCAGATTCGGTTCGCCGAGCACTCGAGCCAGGTGTTCGACCAGGGCGAACGGCTCGAGCGCGACCTTGTCTCCTCCCGCCATTGCCAGGACACCGAGTCGAGCCGCAGACTGTCCGGCCAGTCCAACCAGCCGCTGCTTGATCGATCGATCGTCGTGGTAGCGCCGCATCGCCGTACCGGTACTGGCCCGATGTTCGAGGGGTAGGAGAATCTCGGGCCGGGCCAGCGAAGGACGAACGAGATAGCGCTGCGATCGGCCCGTGCCCGGCCCTCCCAGAGCGCGCCGGACCCATCGAAGTTCCTCCTCGTCGCGGTGGTGGGTCGATGTGCCCGAAGTGGCCATTTCTGCTCCTTGTGGCTCAAACCCTAGGCAACATCTGCCGACCAGAGACGGAATGCATGGCCGTAGTCTTGACCAGAACCCGGATCAGTCGATCGTCCCGAACGGCTGGGGCGCGACTTCTCGTCCGTTCGGATCGTCGGAGGGTCCGGCCTCCCATCGCTCCGATGCCGCGGTCGGCCCCGAAGGGAGAATGAGGTGACCAGAGTCCTATTCGTGTCCTCCGCTGGTGGACACCTCTCCCAGCTGCTTCAACTCAAGCCCTGGTGGGTGAATCACGAGCGGCGATGGGTCACCTTCGATCTGTCGGATGCCCGGTCCAAACTGGTGGGCGAAGACCTGATCCCGGCCCACTATCCGACGACGCGAAATGTCCTCAACGCGGCCCGCAATCTCCGGTTGGCCCACCGTGTGCTGGGCGAATGGGCCCCCGACGTGGTGATCTCGAATGGGGCCGGCGTGGCCGTGCCCTTCTTCGCGCTGGCCAAGGCCCGAGGAATTCCGACCGTCTACCTCGAGGTGTACGACCGCATCGACTCCCGCACACTCACGGGCCGACTGGTCAAACCGATCACGACCAAGTTCTGCGTGCAATGGCCCGAACAAGCGCGTCTGAACCCGGGAAGCGTCCTCGTCGGGCCGCTCTACTAAGGATTGCCCTCCCGTGACCCACGCACTCGTCGTTCTCTCTGTTGGCACCGACCACCACCCCTTCGGACGGTTGGTCGATTGGATGGTGGAATGGGGACGGGCCCACCCCGAACACAAGCTCATCATGCAGCGAGGCACCGTGCCTGCTCCCGAGGACTTCGAGAGCCACGAGCTGATTCCCCACGACCAACTCCGGGAGCTGTTCCGCAGTGCCACTGCGGTGGTCTCCCATGGAGGTCCTTCGACGGTCATGGATGCCCGCATGGCGGGCCGACTCCCGATCGTGGTGGGCCGAGACCCGGCGCGCGGTGAACACGTCGACGGGCATCAGCTTCGATTCGCAGCTCACCTGGGTCATCATGAGTTGGCTCGCGTGGCTTCGACCAGGGACGAACTCTTCGCGCTGTTGGACGAGGCACTGGCGGAACCCGAGGCCTTTCAGATCCCCCTGCAGGAGATCGAGGCCTCGGCCGGAGTGGCCGAGTTCGGTCGGGTGCTCGACGATCTACTCGGGATCGAAACCCGTCTCCGTCTCTATGAACTGAGTGGGGCCGACGAACGGGAAGCGCAACGACGGATGGTGGAGGATCGCCGTCGCGACGACCGCGAGACAGGTTCGACGAGCTGATGGCGGCTCCCCTCGAGGACCGCTCACTGTCGGTCGTGATCGCGACCCGTGACCGTCCGGTGCTGCTGCGGCGCGCCGTGGACGCCGTGTTGGCTCAGCACCACCCGGCGCCTCTCGAGATCGTGCTCGTGTTCGATCAGACCGAACCGGACCGCTCGTTCGAGATCGACCACGACGGTCGGCGTGTCGTGGTGACGACCAACGATCATTCGCCGGGCCTGGCCGGGGCGCGGAACACCGGCGTCAGCAAGGCGTCCAACGACTGGATCGCGTTCTGCGACGATGACGACGAATGGTTGCCGGGCAAGCTGGTTGCGCAGTTCCGTGCCCTCGAGGACACCGAGGGGGCTCGTCTGGCGACGACCGGTGTGTTCATCAACTTCCGTGACGAGGACACCGCCAGGATCCCGGTTCCCGAGCGCTTGACCTTCGAAGGCTTCCTCGATGACCGGATGACCGAGGTGCACCCCTCGGCCACGCTGGTCCACCGGTCGGTCATCGACGAGATCGGTGACGTCGACGAGGCCATCCCCGGTGGCTATGCCGAAGACTATGACTGGCTGCTTCGAGCGGCCAAGGTGTCACCGGTCGCCGTCGCGGCTGCGCCGTTGGTCCGGGTCTACTGGCATGGCGCCTCGTTCTTCTTCGAGCGGTGGAAGACGATCGACGACGCGCTGGCCTACCTGGTCGACAAGCACCCCGAGTTCCACGAGCGCCCACTCGGCTTGGCTCGGA
>CALACD010000335.1 GCA_937890445.1 uncultured Acidimicrobiia bacterium
GAGTCCCTGGCCGGTATCGCCCGGACCGGCTTGGGGTTCTCCCAGGTCCCGTTCTAACGGGAACGATACGAGGAGATCCTGTCGGTGGCCGCAGACATGCGGAGCCGGGTCAGCGACGAGCCAGCCGTGGTGTTCGAAGCAGAGTGGATGCGAACCGTCGGGTCCGGAATCTCCGGATACGTGACGCCCAAAGTCGCGGTCGGTGCTGTCGTGGGTGACGGCGACGGCCGGCTGCTGCTGATCCAACGAGCCGACAGCGGGGTCTGGCTGTATCCGACCGGGTGGGCCGACATCGGGTACTCGCCGGCCGAGGTGGCGGTGAAAGAAGTCTGGGAGGAGACAGGCATTCGCTGCGAGGTGGTGCAACCGATCGCGATTCACGATGGACTTCGACTCGGTTTCAGTCGCATTCCTCTCTATTCGATCGTCTTCCATTGTCGAGCGGTCGGGGGCACGCTCAGTCCGCATCCGGAGGAATGTCTCGACGCCGGCTGGTTCGGCCGAGATGAACTTCCCGATCCCATCGTCAGCTTCGACCGATGGGGTGACCACGCCTTTCGTGCCATCGAAGGGCTACCGGTGATCGCAGATTTCGATCATCCTCGGGATCCGGTGTGGCGAGGAAGTCAGGACTAGCTGAACTCAGGTGTCGGGTTGTTCCTTCAAGAACTGCTCGAGCTCTTCGATGAGGGCCGCGCCGGACTCGGGCGACATCGAGGCGTCGTACTGGGCCTCGAGGCTGGCAACATAGGCCTGGGTGTCGTCGTCTTCGCCGACGAGAGCAGTGATCTGAGACTCGTAGTCCGCCGATGCCTCGACCAGGGGTCCTCCGAGAATCGGAATCTCGATGATCTGGGCCAGCCTGTCGACCAGGGCCAACGCGGCCTTGGGTGAGTTGGCATGGGGCACGTAGCTGGGCACGGCCGCCCACAAAGAGGCCGAATCGATGCCCTCGGTCTGGATTGCGTTGTGCACGACGCCGACGATGCCGGTCGGACCTTCGTAGGTTGACGGTTCGAGTTCCAGTTTGCTGCCGAGCAGGGGATTGTCGGTCGAGCCATAGATGGTGGTCGGGCGCGAGTGGGCCACATCGGCAATCAAGGCGCCGAGCGAGATGACCAATTCACATCCGAGCTCGGTGGCCAGGCGGACGATCTGTTCGCTGTAGGTGCGCCAGCGGAGCTGCGGCTCGAGACCGAGCAGTACGATGAGGTCTCGTTCCGCTCCGTCGATGGTGGCGGCGAAGAACTCGTTCTGCGGCCAGGTGATGACCCGCTCGCCGTTCTCGAGATGGACGAGAGGTCGGGTGTCGGTGAAGTCGTAGAACGGTTCCGGGTCGATCTCGGCGAACGGAGTGGCGTTGAATCGATTGACGATGTGGCGCGCCGCGGTCGACGCGGCATCGCCGGCATCGTTCCATCCCTCGAAAGCCATCAGCAAGAGGGGTCGCCGCAGCGTGGGTCGTTCGTTTGTCCAGCGAAGAGGCTCCACCGTCGGAAGGTTACCCGCCAGACCGTGCCGGAGGACCCATGAACGGTGGCTAGGTTGTGTCCATAATGATGGAGTGCAGATCCACGAAGTCACCGAGGTCACCGACGAACTGATTGCTGCCTTCGAGAGGCTGATTCCGCAACTCTCGTCGTCCAATCCGCCGCCCGGCCGCTCCGAGTTGCAGGCGATGGTCGATTCTCCGGCTTCGGTCCTGTTGGTGGCGGTGGAGGATGGTTACGTCTACGGGAGCCTCACGTTGGTGCTGTTCCGCATTCCGACTGGCCTCCGAGCTTGGATCGAGGACGTCGTGGTCGACAGCGAAGCGCGAGGCAAGGGTGTCGGCCTCGCTCTCAACGAAGAGGCACTGCACCGGGCCCGGGCTGCTGGTGCCTCGACAGTCGACCTGACATCACGTCCCAGTAGAGAAGCGGCCAATCGTCTCTACCAGCGCATCGGCTTCGTTGCCCGTGAGACCAACATCTATCGCTACGACCTGGCCAACGAACAGGGCTGACGTCGGGTCGGCGCAGAACGCTCGATCAATCTGGCTCGGCGTTGCGCCGCAACGAGACCACCAGGGTCGACAACATCTCGAGGGCCTCTTCCCGTTTGAGCGCCCATGCACCGGTGGGAAGCATGGCGATGGAGCGGCGTCGTTGCTCCCAGGATTCCGGCGAGTGGTCGTGTTGTTCAGGCGTGGTCATGGAAGCCGCAATCGGTCATGACGACAGCGTAGTCCCCGAACTGATCGATCGAACACATGTTCGATCGGTTACTCTTCGGCGGGTTCCTTGGGCTCGACTCGATACACGGTTCCGGTACCGTCGGGTCCGCTCCGCTCGAGCACGAGAAGCTCGCCATCGGGCCCCGCGCCGAACGACACCAGCTGTTCGGGAGCAGAGCTGATCGACAATCGCCGAACCACCGTCCCTTCCGACTTGATCTCGAGGCCGAAGATCTCCCCGGTGCAGAAGTCGCCGAACAAGTAGACACCGTTCAGCAGCGGGATGAGCTCACCTCGGTAGACGACCCCACCCGTCACCGAGCACCGCCCCTCTTCGTGGTCGTAGGCATGGAGTGGGGGTGTGTGGTCCTCTGGCTCCTGCCCTGCTTCGAAGGGAAGGAAACCCTCCATCAGATTCCAGCCCAGATTGGCGCCGAATCCACCCGCGCTCGGGCCGCGGGCACCGAGGAAGTTGATCTCCTCGGTGGTGTTCTGTCCAACGTCGGCGACCCACAGATCCCCGACCAGCGGGTCGAACGCGATCTTCCAGGGGTTGCGGACCCCCCAGGCCCAGATCTCGGCCCGACCACCACCCTGGGCAAAGGGGTTGCCATCGGGAACGGTGTAGGGACGGGACCCATCGGGGAAGGGGTCGATCCGCAGGATCTTTCCCAGCAGCGAGTCCAGATTCTGACCGTTGCCCTCGGGGTCACCGGATCCGCCGCCGTCGCCGACACCGATGTAGAGAAAACCATCCTCGCCGAACGCGATGGCGCCGCCGTTGTGGTTGGGCCGGGGCTGAGCGATGCGCAACAACTCCCGACGCGACTCGGTATCGGCCTGATCGTTGCGTGACACCAGGTACTCGGCGATGACGAGGCTGCCGTCGAGATCGGTGTACGTCACGTAGAGCAGGCGCCCGTCCGAGGAGAACGTCAAACCCAACAACCCTTGTTCCTCACCTGAGCTGACCGTTTCGGACAGATCCAGAACCGGGGTACCGGAGAGCGTGACCCGACGCTCCTGACCCTCCTCGGTCACCGTCCGTTCGATGTTCCGCACTCGCCCGGTCTTCTCGGCGACGTAGTAGTTGTTCGAACCGGACCGAGACGAGAAGGCCACCGGCTGATCCAACTGAGCCAGCGGGACGAGGTCGAGTTCGAGGCGCTGCCAGGTCGGATCGGGGAGTGCCACCGTCGTCGTCGTGACGGCGGCTTCGTTGTCGTCGGATCCAGAGGTGATTGTGTCCTCGGTGTTGGTGGCGGGACCGGAATCGTCCGATGCCGGGGTGATGTAGGAACAGGCCGTCGCCGATGCCCCCGCCAACAACACCAGCACGCCACGGCAGAGCGTTCGCCGCAACGCTTCCCGACCCACCATCATCCTCACTCGGGCTTTGACGGCCGAGAGCTCGACCGGTCGCGAGGAATTGTCGAGGCCCGTCACCGATGAGCCGACCGCTGGTTCGTCCACCGAGCTATTGTGACCACAAGTCGGGACCGAGCGGTGTCACCTAGCTGGGAATTCATGTCGAGCGCCGCCCTCGCCATCGGGCCAGTGTCATAAGGATCGCAATTCTTCCGTGGTGTTCAACAGTGTTGCATTCGGCCTGTTCCTGCCAGCGGTCCTGGTTCTGCACTGGGTCAGCGGACCGAGGATGCGCAACCCGGTGCTTCTCGCTGCCTCCTACCTGTTCTACGGATTCTGGGATTGGCGGTTTCTCGGTCTGATCGGTTTGTCGACGGTCGTGGACTACATGGTCGGGGTCGCGTTGGCTCGAACCGAGAACGAGCGGCTGCGCCGCCGGCTGCTCTGGTGCTCGGTGACAGCCAATCTCGGTGTGTTGGCGCTGTTCAAGTACGCCGGCTTCTTCGTCGAGAGTCTGGCCGCTCTGGCCGGATCGGTCGGCATTGGTCTGGATCAGCGAACGCTGTCCATCCTCCTGCCGGTCGGGATCAGCTTCTACACCTTCCAGACGATGTCCTACACGATCGACGTTTACCGCCGTCGGTTGGATCCGACCACGGACTTCGTATTGTTCGCGACGTACGTCGCCTACTTTCCCCAGTTGGTGGCCGGTCCGATCGAACGGGCCCGAAACCTGCTTCCGCGCTTGGCCGACACCAATCGGGCCCGTCCGAATCGGACGATGCTCGGCGCGGCCGCAGGTCTCATCCTCCTCGGTCTGTTCAAGAAGGTCGTGGTGGCCGACGGCGTCGCCGTGGTGGCCGACGCATTGTTCGATGATCCGGGTTCGGCGGGCACGTTGACTGCCGTCGCAGGAATCGTCGCCTTCTCGTTGCAGATCTACGGCGACTTCTCCGGCTACACCGACATCGCCCGTGGGGTCTCGCTTCTGTTCGGTATCGATCTGGTCGTCAACTTCCGCCAGCCCTACCTGTCGAGATCGATCACGGAGTTCTGGCGACGCTGGCACATCTCACTGTCCGATTGGCTCCGTGACTACCTCTACATTCCTCTCGGTGGCAGTCGCGGCGGCGCGCGGGCCACCCACCGCAACCTCATGATTACGATGCTGCTGGGAGGTCTGTGGCACGGTGCATCGTGGAACTTTGTTCTCTGGGGCGGGCTACACGGCCTCTATCTGGTGTTCGAACGGCGTCGAGGCGTCGTGGTCTCTTCTCGCCCGGTCGCTGTTCGCGACGTCGGCTCGATCGTCACCACGTTCGTCGTGGTCTCGCTCACCTGGGTGTTCTTCCGAGCCGCAACGTTCACTGAGGCCCTGGAGGTGTTCCGAGCCCTCGGTCGTCTCACGACGTCGGCCGACCCGGGTCATCTGCTGCTGGTTACCGTCTTGGCCCTGGTGATGGTGGGCGTCGACGTGGTGGCTCGCACGACGGTGACCTCTGCAGAGGTGATGGGCCGGCGACCGGTCTCGGTCGGTCTCGGTATCGGCCTGGCCCTCCTGGCTCTCGTCGTCTTCAGCGGATCGGCCGCCCGACCATTCGTGTACTTCCAATTCTGATGCCCGTGACACTCACCAATCACCACCGGGTCGTGTCGCTGGCGCTCACATTCGTCGCCCTCGTGTCGGCCTGCGGGGCCGCGGATTCCGATGCAGGCTATGAGACCGCCGACCGCATCATGGCTCGTGCCGGCGTCGAGTCCGATGCCGGCGCCGCCACGCCGACGACCGAGCCATGTGAGGTCGAACAACGACAAGACGAGTACGGCCTCACGTTCGACGTCTGCGTCCAGGCCGATGGGTCGCTGGCCGCGCCGTCGACCGAGGACGGGTCGACCGAGGACGGGTCGACCGAGGAAGTCCTGGACGAGACCTTGCGAGAGCCCCGTGATCTCCTTCCGCTGGGTCGGTACCGCGAGTTGGTGGATCAGATGCCGGATGGCTCCGCTCGATCCGCCCTGGTGGAGCTGGGCGTTGCCCTCGATCAGATGGATCGGTCGTGCGGAGCGACGCCGACGGCATGGCGTCAGGCCGCCGTTGCGGTCTCCGACCGGGCCCGGGCGACGGTGGCGGTGTTGTCGACCGGTCCGGACGAGGATCTGGCGGCCTTCCGCCAGAGCGGTTCGGCCCGAGAGTTGGAGCGGGTCCTGGTCGAGCGAGCCGTATTGCAATCGGGGTGTGTGGCGCCGGCCTCGGGATCGATGACCCGGACCGAGCTCTTGCCCGTGACCGCCGGCCTCGCGGCATCGACCGAGGCGTTGACGCAGGAGGTCGTCGGCACGACGACGAGCGCGTTCTTCTACCATCCTGACGAGTTGGCTCACTGGCAATGGATGCGAACCGAGGGGTCCGTGGACATCGTCGTTGCCGGTACCTCCCAGACGCTGCTGGGGGTCGAGCCTGATCTGCTGGAGATCTCGTCGGGTCGATCCGTCGGCAACGTTGCCATTCCGGGTGCGGTGGCCGAGGTTCAGGAGTATTGGCTTCCTCAGGTGTTGACCGCCGTGGGGCCGGACATCGTCGTGTGGGGAATCGGTCCCCTGGATCTGGTCTCGGTCTGTCCGTTGGACGGTCGTGACGAGGAGTTCCGCCGACTGGAGTTGGTGAAACAGGAGGCGTTCGGGATGCTGCCCTGGGCCAGGTCCACCGCCGGGGTCGACCTGATCATGGGGCGCCCGGGAGCTGGCGATTACACCGATACCGCCACCGTGGCCGAGGTCGACGCCCGGTTCCGCGGAGTGCGAGGCGACGCCTTCGAATTCGCCAATCCGGATCCGGTCGAGTTGGTCGCATCGGTCGACCGTTTCCGGGCACCTTTCGATGCCAGTTCGGTGTGCGTCGAGCGTCTGCCGTTCATCCGTCGCGTTCTGTCCGAACTCGAGGCTGCCGGCGTGCGAGTGATCATCTTCGGGATGCCGATCGCTCCATCGTTGTCCGGTCTGTATCAGGGGGGCGACGAGGCGCTCGATCGCTTGGTCGACCAGACGGCGGCACAGGTGTTCGTACCCGGCGGTGCCGAATATGTCGGCATGATGCAGTCCATCGACGACGACGGATTGTGGTACGACGTCGTCCACCCGACCCGGGCCGGCGGGGAGCTGATGACGGCCGAATTGGCCGAGGCACTGCGGGCGGTCGGGCTGTGATGAAGGTGGGCCGGTGAGGAGCGCAGCAGTTCGACTCGTTCTGGCTGCCCTTGCTGTGATCGGTTGTGGCGAGGTCGTGGCCCGAGTGGTCGAACAGCAGGTCCAGACACCGCAGTTGCTGTGGTACGACGAGGCGACGCAGCTGAAGGTGGCTCAGATGGAGAACCGGGGACCGACCACGCTGGTCGTGGCCGGCACCTCGATGGCCTGGCAGGGTCTCGTGCCGTCGATCCTGCTCGATGGCGAGGCCTACAACGCCGGCCTGGCCGGTGGGGTTCCACAGGTCATGGAGCCGTGGTTGTTGGGTCCGGTACGCACCGAACTGCAGCCGACGGTCGTGGTCTGGGGGTTGTCGAGTTTGGACTTTTCCGACGTCTACGGAGACACCGGACGCCAGATCTATCGGGAGGCTCCGGCAACCCGTCCCGGGATGCTGGCCGCCACGGATCGCCTGTTGCGTCGATGGTCGGCGCTGATCCGTCAGCGGCCGGTGCTACGCAACCCGAGCCTGCTGATCGGTGATGGTCAGGTTCGAACCGCCGAACGCTTCCATGCTGCTCAACGGATCCTGGGAACCGACGGTGAACGACAGGACTTCGCACCGGCGGTCACCGACGAACGTGCGTCCGAGGTTCGCGCTCGCATCTCGCCCTATCGAGTCGACCGAGACGATGTGGCGGCCATCGTTCGTACCATCGAGGCGCTGCGGGTCGATGGCACCGTCGTCGTCTTGGTCGAGATGCCGGTGCCACCGCGGTTCCTGGCGCTCTACGACGATGGGGCGGTGCAACATCGAGTGGTCGGGGATCTTCTCGAAGCCATCGGAAGCGAGCTCGACGTGCCGGTGTTGTCCACGTCGAGCGTCTTCACCGATGATGACTTCGTGGATTACACCCATCTGACGGCGTCCGCCGCCGCTGAGTTCTCGATCGAAGTGTCCAGCCAACTGCAGGAGCTCGGATGGTGAGCAGTTGCCGCCCGACCCTTCACAGCGACGATCGACCACGCCAGGGCGGTCGGTGATGCACCCCGATGATCGCGTGCTGGCCGAGGCGGCCCGAGGCTTCATGCCTGGTGACGAGGGCCTGGCCTTGTGGCAGGCCGGAGCCGATGCCGACCCGTCTCTGGGCCCCATGCTCGAGGTCGGAAGCTACTGCGGGAAGTCGGCGTTGTATCTGGGCCCAGCGGCTCGGGATCACCGCACGTTGCTGTTCTGCGTCGATCATCACCGGGGTTCGGAGGAGAACCAACCGGGTTGGGAGTGGCACGAGCCCGATCTCCTCGATCCGGAGGTCGGGGTGATGGATTCGCTTCCCTTCTTTCGTCGCACGGTGTTCGACGCCGGACTCGAACCGTGGGTCGTGGCTGTCGTGGGTGATGGCGCTGGTATCGCCCCGCACTGGGGTTCGCCGTTGTCGTTGCTGTTCATCGACGGTGGCCACGGTCGGGAACCGGCCCGACTGGACTACGAACGATGGACACCCCATGTGGCTGTTGGCGGCACGCTGGTGATCCACGACGTGTTTCCGGATCCGGCCGATGGTGGCCGACCGCCCTACGAGGAGATCTACCTCCCGGCCTTGGCCTCGGGGCACTTCGTCGAGACGTCGGCAACCGGGTCACTGCGGGTGCTCACCCGCCTGGCATCGCCGTCACCCGAGTTCTCGTCGGCGCAAGTCGGCGTCTCGCCTCAGGAGTAGGCGGCGAGCACGTCATGGCCAGCGGCCTGCTCGTCGGGGTCGAAGCCCTGGACCACGCCGGTGAAGTGGGTGGCGCCGGCCGCGGCGAGGAGATGGAGTCCTTCACCGACCTGAGCTGGGGTCCCGATCAGGGAGATGTCGGCCGGACCGTCCACTCCTTCGATGTCGAGCATTGCCCGATAGGAGGGAAGCTGGCCATAGATGGTCAGGGATTCGGCCACCAGGTCGCGCGCTTCGTCGGCCCGGTCGGTGACCCAAACCGGAAGGCTGCATACCACGGCCGGCGCCGGTCGGTCGGCCGCCGCCGCTGCTTCGCTGATCTTCGGAACGATCTGGGCCCGTAGGGTCCGGGGCCCGACGCACCACAAGATGGTTCCGTCGGTGCGTCGGCCCGCGATCTGCAGCATCTGATCGCCGAGTGCCGCCAACATGACCCGGGGTGGCGTGTCGGTGGGTCGAACCGACTCTCCGACGAAGGACCACACCTCGCCCTGGTGGGAAGCGTTTCCGGTCGCCAGCAACTCTTCGAGTACCGCGAGGTAGTCGAGCATGTGACGGATGGGCTTCTCCCACGTCATACGCCAACGATCCTCGACCGATGGCTTGTGGGCCAGGCCGATTCCGAGAATCGTGCGGCCGCCGGTGGCGGCCTGAGTGGTGAGGGCCTGGGCGGCCAGAGCCTGGGGGTGACGGGGCCAGGTGGGGACGACTGCAGTGCCGAGTTCGATGGCCGACGTGCGGGATCCGGCCACGGCGAACACGGTGAGCGCGTCGACCAAACCGGTCTGGGCCAACCAATAGCTGGAGATGCCGGCGGCTTCCGCCTTCTCGATGTCGTCGACCAATGTGGGCAGGTCGGGGCGAGCCAGGAGTCCGGAACTGTTGATGCC
>CALACD010000336.1 GCA_937890445.1 uncultured Acidimicrobiia bacterium
CCGGACCGAAGTAGGCCACCCGCTTTCCATCGCTGTTCAGTTTGGCGATGATCGGCGTGCCGACATCGGTGCCGGTCAGACCGAGACCGTCATCCATCGATTCCTGGATGGCAGCATCGAACGACTCATCGTCGAAGGCGGCAGCGTGGACCGGGTCGAGGCCGACCGCCGTCAACGCATCGGCCAGGTCGAACTCGAGTTCCTTGTCATGATGGATGCGAGCCCCCAACTCGAAATAGAACGCCTGGATCGGACCATCTCCCTCGGCGGCTCGCACCGACTCCATGACCCGAAGCATGCCGTGGGTTCGCTTGACGGGGCCGTAGTACTCGCTGTCCTCGCCCGGTTCGTTCTTCAGGAGCAGGCTGATCGGCTTCCAGTTGACCTCGAGCTCGCGCTCATCGGCGATGTCGACGACCCAACGGGCCGTCACCCAACACCACGGTCAAATGGGGTCGACCCAGAAATCAATGGCAGTAGTCATCTGCAGTACGGTAGACCGATGCCGACCAAATGGAACGCCTCCGACATCGGTGACCTCACCGGCAGGACGATCCTGGTGACCGGCGCCAACAGCGGCATCGGGCTGGAGGCGTCGCGGCAGTTCCTGGGCCACGGCGCCAACGTCGTGCTGGCCGTCCGCAATCTCGACAAGGGAGCGGCGGCCAAGGCGGAGATCTCGGGGCCTTCCTCGGTCGACCGAGTGACGATCCTGCAGCTCGATCTCGGCAGCCTCGCCTCGATTCGAACCGCGGCTGCCACCTTCCTGGCCGATCATGGGCGGCTCGACATCCTGGTGAACAACGCCGGGATCATGATGACCCCGGAGGGAGTGACGGCCGACGGATTCGAACTCCAGCTCGGGACCAACCACCTCGGCCATTTCGCGCTCACCGGCCTCCTCCTCGATGCCTTGTTGGCGACTCCCGACGCCCGCGTCGTGACCATCGCCAGCCTGGCTCACGAGAACGGCACGATGAACTTCGACAACCTCATGTTCGAACATGGCGGCTACTCGCCGATGGCTGCCTACGGTCGCTCGAAACTGGCCAACCTGCTCTTCGCCTACGAGCTCCAGCGTCGACTGACGGCCCACGGGTCCACGATGAAGTCGGTGGCCGCCCATCCCGGCCTGGCCGCCACCAATCTGGGGGATCACTTCTTCCAGCGCTGGTATCTACGGCCGGCCAAACCGGTGCTGTCGGCCCTCATCCAGGGCCCGGACAAGGGGGCGCTGCCCACCCTGCGAGCCGCCACCGACCCGACGGTCACCGGCGGCGAATACTTCGGACCCACCGGGTTCAAGGGTTACGGAGGTGAGCCCGCAGTGGTGACGTCCAATGCCGCCTCCCATTCCATCGGCGATGCCACGCAATTGTGGGATCGCTCGGTGGCCCTGACCGGGGTCGACTATGGAGCATTCGACGGACGGACCTCGTGACTGCGCCTCTCGAACCACCGGTCCGGGTGTTCTGGCAGCCCGGTTGAACCAGTTGTCTCCGCGTCAAGGAGTGGCTGACGACCCGTGAGGTCGTCTACGAATCGATCGACGTCAGTACCGACATCGAGGGCTTCGACGCACTCGTCGCCCTCGGCGCCCGCACCGTCCCTGTCGTGTCACGCGGCACCGAATGGGTCCCCGGCGTCCGGCTGGACCGGGTTGGTGCCCTGGTCGGTCTCGAGCACGACGACACCCCCGAGCTGTCGCCGGCCGAACTGGTGGCCCGACTCGATCACATCCTGGAGACTGCGCTCGGGTTGGCCGGCCAGATCCCGGCCGATCACCTGGGCGACATCCTTCCCCATCGCGACCGCACCTATCTGGCGCTGGTCAATCACCTGGTCGAGATCGCCGTCGGATTCCGCCAGGTGACCAACGGAGCCCCCTTGGACCCGGCCCGGGCCGCGGCAACGCCGACCACCGAACGAACGCTCGCCGAGTTGGGTGAGCGTTGCCGCACCACTCGCTCGGAGGTTGCGGCCTGGTGGGCCACGACCGACGACCCCACGTGTTCCGGCATGGTCGAGACCTTCGCCGGCGACCAGGATCTGCATCGGGTGCTGGAGCGCACGACCTGGCACTGCGCCCAACACACCCGTCAGCTGGCCATGGTGCTCGAACTGCTGGGCATTGCACCCGACGCAGCGCTCGGCCCCGACGACCTGGCCGGACTTCCCGTGCCTCGCGACGTCTGGGATGGGTAGCTCGTCTGGCGTCGAGGCCCCAGTTGTTCCAGGCTTGATCGACCGAGCACCCATCTTCGAGGAGCAGTTGATGTCCGACACCGAATGGCAACGAGTCCGCTACGACAACCCGGCCGATGGCGTGGGTCGAATCACGCTGGCCCGACCCGAGATGGCCAACGCCCAGGACTACCTGATGCTCTCCGAGCTCAACGAGGCCTTCGACCGGGCCGTGAACGACACCGAGGTCCGCGTCATCGTGCTGGCCGCCGACGGCAAACACTTCTCCTCCGGCCATGACCTGCGCAGCGACGTCGACATCAACGATCTGCCGACCATCGGCACCCAGTGCCACTTCGATGCGCCGGGCGCCGAGGGCTACATGGCCCGTGAGGCCGAGATGTACGTGAACCTCTGCTGGCGTTGGCGCAACATCTCCAAGCCGACCATTGCCTCGGTGCAGGGCAAGGTGATCGCCGGTGGACTGATGCTGGTGTGGCCCATGGATCTGATCGTCTGCTCCGAGGATGCCACCTTCTCCGACCCCGTGGTCGCCTTCGGCGTGAACGCGGTCGAGTACTTCGTCCACCCGTTCGAGGTCGGCGCTCGGCTGGCCAAGGACATGTTGTTCACCGGACGATCCATCACCGCCCAGGAGGCCAAGCAGGCCGGCATGGTCAGCCGTGTCGTCCCCCGCGACGAACTCGAGAGCGAAACCGTGGCCTTGGCCGCCCACATCGCCAAACGGCCAATGTTCGGCCTGACCACTGCGAAGCAGTCGGTCAACAACGCCCAGGACGCCATGGGGTTGTACACCGCGCTGCAGTCGGCGTTCGGACTGCACCACGTCGGGCACAGTCACAACCGCCTGGTGTTCGACGGCAGCTTCGTCGACCCGTCGGGCATCCAGGTCATCCGAGACGAGGCGTGAGCGTGGTCGCCCTTCGGACCGAGGCACGAGAAGGCAGACCATGAGATTCGGCATGTTCGACCAATCGGAACAGTCGGGCGGTCTCCCAGCTGCCGAGCTGTACGAGAGCCGTTTGCGATTGGCCGAACGCGCCGAGGCCGGTGGGTTCTGGGGCTATCACAAGTCCGAACACCACATGATCCCGCTCGATCACGCCCCGAGCATCGGCCTGTTCCTGGCTGCGCTGGCCCAACGCACCACCACCTTGCGGCTGTGCTCGCTGGTCCACCTGCTGCCCTTCTACCACCCGATTCGCCTCATCGAAGAGGTGTGCATGCTCGACCACCTCAGCAACGGTCGGTTCGAGTTCGGTTTCGGCAAGGGCATCAGCGCGCCCGAACACCAGTTGTGGGGACTCGACCCCGACGAGGCCACGGCCCGCACCGACGAGATGCTCGACCTGTTGCTCGCCGCCTTCGCCAGCGACGACGATCGGTTCTCCTACTCCGGTGCGTTCTGGCAACTGACCGACGTGCCCCTCGAGATCCGTCCCCTCCAGCAGCCACACCCCCCGATGTGGCGGCCGGGAACGGTCGAGACCGCAGCAACCCTCGGCGTCTCGACCCTGGCCGGTGGACCCATCGAACGGGTCAATCAATCGATCGAGACCTATAAAGCCGCCTACCGGCCCGGGGTCGGCGGCGGCCACCCTGCCACCGTCGGCGCCATCCGCAAGTTCATCGTGGCCCCCACCGATGCCGAGGCCGACGCCATCGGCGCCCGTACGTGGCCGGCCTACAGCGAACATCTGACCCGCCTGTTCCGTCGTTACGACGTTCCCGTCCCCAACGATCCGACCATCGGCGGCGACTACGAGATGGCCAAGAAGGTGCAGGCGATCGTGGTCGGTTCACCGCAGCGGGTGCGCGATCACGTCGAGGAGCTGACGGCGGCCGGTCTCGTGGAGTACGTGGTCGGTGGGTTCTCCTTCGGCGATCTCAGCCATGACGAGGCGCTGCGGTCCATCGAACTCTTCGCCGAACATGTCGTCGAGCCGCTTGGGGCGCAGCCCGCCGCCGCGTGAGCGACAGCAGTTCAGGCGACCGTCGGCGACTGCCACGCTGACTTCGGCTCGAGCAGCTCCGACAGCAACCCGAGTTCTGCACCGTCGACCACCGCCTCGGTGATGAACCACTCGGTTCCGAATCGGGCCCGGAACCCCTCACGGTCGGGGTTGTCCTGGTCCCAATCGTCGGGCACCTGCGACTGATGATGCATCAGCGCGTCCAGTTTGCGTTCGAACCACGGCTCGCCCTGCACGAAATGGGTGAGCTCCGCCTCCCCCGCCGCGAACTGGCGGTCCAGACTGCCATCAGCGTCGGGGAGCAACGCCAGATGCTCACGGTTGTAGGTCGCGTCCAACACCCAGCCGGCACCGATCAGTGCCGCCACGGCATGGGCGACGGCGTGGACCTGTTTGTGGTCGGGGTGGCCGTAGGTCCCGTTGGCGTCGTAGCCGATCACCGCCAGCACGTCCTCGTCGGCCAGCAGATTGACCAACTCGGCGGCGACCGTCGCAGGACGGGCATTGCTGAAGGCCTCCGGATTCTTCGTCGTCTCGGTGCCGGCCATACCCGAGTCGGCGTAGTCCAGCCACTCGACGCGGGCAACACCCAGGTCGGCACACGCTGCCTCGGCCTCTCGCACTCGCCGCTCGCCCAACGTCTCGGTGCCGAGGTCGGCGCTGGTCTCGCCGGCGTCACCCCGGGTTCCGTAGACCACGATGGTCCGCACCCCGGCCGTCGATGCCTTGGCCAACGTCGCACCGGTCAGGATGCATTCGTCATCGGGATGGGCGTGAAGGAACAACAGCGCTGCCATCAGCCCGAGGGTAGCGATCCCACGGCGTCGACGATCCTGGACACCAGATGCTCGGTCGGCTCCCGGGCATCGAGCACGAGGTCGGCAATCTCGTCGTACCAGCCACGCCGCCGACCCTGGATGTCGATCAGTTCCTCCCGGCTGATGGCGCGACGATGCGATCCGGACGCGATCCGCTCGATCAGGGCATCGATCGGCACCTCGAGGACGACCGTGAACGCTCGCCGAGCCAGCGCGACGCGGCACGGCTCGTGTTCCACCACCCAGCCGGCGGCCGAGATCACCAACGGTTCGGGGTGGGCCAGCGATCCCAGAAGCATCGCGGCCTCCAGATCGTGCAGCGCATCGACGCCGTCGGTGACCGCGATCTGTTGACCGGTGCGACCGAAGACGGCTTCGATGTCGGCGTCGGATTCCCGGTGCACCAGATCGAGTCGAGCCCCCAAGGCAGCGGCGGTGGTGGTCTTGCCCACACCCATCATGCCGGCGATGACCAGATGTGGGCCCACGGCCGTCGTCCTCACGACACCAACCGATCGGGAAAGTGGGCGGCGATGGCCCGGCGGGCCCCGGGTGGCACGTTCACGATCTCCACGTCGACTCCCGCGTCGGCCAACTGCTCGGCGAAGCGCCCCAACTCGGCGGCCCCGGTGTAGTCCAGCCGACCGACGCCTCCCAGGTCCACCCTCACACCGGTCAGGCCAGGCTGGTCGGCCAGCGCCTCCCTGATCACCCGCTCGACCGACGGCACCGTGGCGAACCACAGGACACCCTGGGGAGCAACCGTCAACACCGTCCCGACCCGCTGGCTGGTGGCCGAGACCGAGAGCTCGCGATAGAGGTGCACGGCAAGAGCCAACACGATGCCGGCCAGCACGCCCCGTTCGACCCGAGGCGAGAACCCGATGGTGGCAGCCATGGTCGCCACCGCCACCACACCCTGGCCTCGGGACCGCCCGATCAAGATGCCCAGATCCCGCACCTTGATCAGATTGATCACCGCCACGACC
>CALACD010000337.1 GCA_937890445.1 uncultured Acidimicrobiia bacterium
TTCAACCTTGATGTTAGGCAGGATGCGATTTAGCCAGCCGGGCAGCCACCAGTTGGCGTCGCCCATCAGCTTCATGGTGGCCGGCACCAGCACGACCCGGACGATGGTGGCGTCGACGAAGATGGCAGTGGCCAGGCCGAGTCCCATCATCTTCAGGATCGGATCCGATCCCAGCACGAAGCCGCCGAACACCGAGATCATGATCATGGCGGCCGACGTGATCACCCGGGCCGTCGAGGCGATACCGCTGATGACCGATTGGTCGTTGTCGCCGGTCGCCAGATACTCCTCACGAACCCGGGACAGCAGGAACACCTCGTAGTCCATCGACAGGCCGAAGAGGACGGCGAACATGAACATCGGGATGAAGGACACGATCGGCACCGTGGTCTCCAGGCCGATCAGTTCCTTGCCCCACCCCCACTGGAACACCATCACCAGCACGCCGTAGGCAGACCCGATGCTCAGCAGGTTGAGGAGCGCAGCCTTCAGAGGCACCAGGACCGAACGGAACACCAGCATCAACAGCAGGAACGACAGGACGACGACGGCAGCGATGAACAGCGGCAGACGGTCGGTCACGCGATTGGCGACATCACCGAAACTTGCCGTCTGGCCGCCGACGTGGGCCACTGCCGGACTGCCGTCGAGTACGGTCGGGAACACCTCGGCACGCAGTCGTTCCACCGTCGCGAACGTGGCATCGTCCTGGGGTTCGGTGGTGGGGAAGGCCACGATGGTGGCGACACCGGCCGCCGGATCGACCTCGGGCGGGGTGACGGCGATGATGCCGGGATCGGCGGCGATGGCAGACGCCAACGTCTCGACGACGGACGCATCCTGCCCGATGTCGATGGCGATGACGAGTGGGCCGTTGGCGCCGGCCCCGAACCCGTCGGCCACCAGATCGTAGGCCCGCCGTTCGGTCCGGGACTCGGGCAGGGTGCCTTCGTCGGGAAAGCCCAACTGCAACGCCAGCACCGGGGCCGACATGGCCAACAACAACAGGGTCACTCCGATCGCGTAGGGCCAGGCATGGTTCGACACGTGACGCCCCCAGCGCATCCAGCCGGCGCTGACGTTGCTTCCATCGCCGTGCAGTCCGTGTCGAGTGTGGATGCCGAGCCGGTTGATCCACGCACCACTGATACCGAGGAACGCCGGCAGCAGCGTGATGGAGGCCACAACCATGATCAGCACGATCAGCGAGGTGGCGACACCGGCCGCGGTCATGAACGGCACCCCGGCCACCGCAAGCCCCAGGATGGCGATCACCACGGTGCCACCGGCGAAGATGACGGCCTGACCGGCCGTGGCCACGGCCCGCCCGGCCGATTCGGCCACCGTCATCCCTCGTCCCAGGAACTCGCGATGACGGGTGACCAGGAACAGGGCGTAGTCGATGCCGACTCCCAGGCCGATCATGCTGCCCATCTGGGGCGCCCAACTCGGAATGTCGATCAGGTAGGTGACCAGCGGCATGGCCATGATCCCGAGCACCAGGCCGAACAGCGCCAGCCCGATCGGTAGACCCATGGCGATCAGCGAACCGAACGCCAGCAGCAGAATGACCACGGCCGCCCCCAGACCGACCAGTTCGGCTGTCTCGCTCGTCGGCTCCTCGAAGCTGAAGAACAGATCACCACCGGCTTCGATCTGGATCGGGGCCCCGACCCGGGCCTCTTCGACGGCCACCTTCAGGTTGTCGAGATCACCCTTGTCCAGCGATTCGATCACCGGGTACTGCAGCGTCACCAGCGCGACCCGGCCGTCGGCCGACACCGCCGGGTCGCTGGCAGCGAGCACGTTGGGTAGGGCCAGCAGGTCGTTGCGCAGTTCTGCCAACGCCCGCTCCGATTCGTCGGACTCTGCGAACGCCGTACCGTCGAGTGGCGTTGCGGCCACATGAGCCGTCAGACCGGCCCGATCGGACTGTCCGGCCGAGAGCAGTTCGATGGCCTGCTGGGAGTCGAGCCCGGGGACGGCAAAGGTGTCCTCCAACTCGCGCCCCCACAGCCCGGAGGCCGTGATCACGATCACGGCTGTGGCCAGCCAGGCTCCGATCACCGTCCAGGGTCGGGATGCCGAGAATCGGCCCATTCGGTACAGCATCGACGCCATGGTTCTGTGCTCTCTCTCGTCGTCGTTCGGACGTGGTCATTCGTGACTCGACCAGCGTCGCCATCCGCGGGCCCGCAAGCATCGGGCCGACGGCTGGTTCCGACCCGGCCGAACAGCCGGGTGCGGTGTCGTTCTTTCGGCCGATCCCCTCACCGTCGCGGTTCTCTACCCTGGAGATCGTGGTGACAGAGAGATCGTGGTGACAGAGAGATCGTGGTGACAGAGAGA
>CALACD010000338.1 GCA_937890445.1 uncultured Acidimicrobiia bacterium
CTGCCGAGAGATCTCTGGGTGTCGATCGCCGGCGCCGATCGCGAGGCGAAGATCAACAGCGCCTTCGCCATCGGGGGAGCCGGATCGCTGATCGAAACCATCGACCTCAACTTCGGGATCCCCGTCAACTACTTCGTCAACGTCGACTTCGCCGGTTTCGAAGGTCTCGTCGACGCGGTCGGTTCGGTCGACGTCGAGTTCCCGGCCCCGGCCCGGGACTGGAACACCACGTACCAACGGTCGCAGACCGGATTCGAGATGCTGACTGCCGGTTGTCATTCGCTGGATCCACCGACCGCCCTGGCCTACGTGCGGAGTCGCTACTACCAGACGCAGGACGCCGATGGCCGCTGGATCAGTGATCCCGACGGTGACCTCGGGCGCATCCGACGACAACAGGACTTCCTCCAACGGCTGATCCAGCGGGCCATCGATCTCGGCGCCCGCAACCCGTTCGTGCTGAAGGACCTGATCGAAACCGCGAGCGACAACGTCGTGATCGACCAGGAACTGACACCGCAGTTGCTGATCCACCTGAGCGCCAACTTCGCTTCCTTCCAGCCCGGTGAGCTCGAGACCTACAGCATTCCTGCAGATTTCGGTCAGGTCGGCACCAGCAGCGTGCTGTTCGTCGACGCTTCCGCTGCCGATCCGCTGCTCGCCCTGTTCCGGGGGGCGGCCTCGGACGATCCGACCACGGTCGGACTGCGGGTCGTCCACGCCACCGAAATGGCCGACGCGGCCGGAACGTTCACGAACACGCTCGAAACGGCAGGGTTCTCCGTCGCGTCCTCGAGCGCGGCCACCGTCGAGCCTGGCATCACCGTGCGGCACGGAGTCGATGGTCTCCAGGCGGCACAACTGGTGGCCGAGGTCTTGAGTGCAGCGGGCAACGAGCTCGCGGGTTCGCTGGTGCTCCAGCAGATCGATGGACTCCGAGGCAGAGAGGTCGTGGTCTCCATCGGCACCGCGGAGGAGCTCTCGGAGCCGGAACGCTCGCCGGAGACGGACAGCTCATCGGTTTCGGTCGATCCGACCGGCGCGACGACCGCGGATTCGGGGTCCGAAGCTGCGCTCGGTGCTGTCGATGGCAGCGACTCGGTGGTCGCTGCCCCTGAGTATTCCTGCTCCTGACCAGATCCAGTGGGTGGGAACATCCCCTCGATACTCTGTTCGGCTCCAGAGGTAGGCTCAGGTCGGAAGCGGCAAGGAGAATCCATTGGCAACGATTGCAGTCATCGGTACCGGATACGTGGGTCTGACCACGGGAGCGTGCTTTGCGCACCTCGGCCACAAGGTCATCTGCGCGGACATCGATGAGGACAAGGTGGCCCGGCTCAGCCGTGGCGAGATTCCCATCGTCGAGCAAGGCCTCGAGCGCCTCGTGCACGAGGGGATCAAGAGCGGGAATCTCCGGTTCGTCGTCGGTGCCGCCGAGGCATCGAAGGACTGCGAGTTCCACTATCTGTGCGTGCCCACCCCACAAGGTGAGGACGGCGCAGCCGACCTGAGCTATCTGCAGGCAGCGGCCGCTCAGATCGCCGACGTGCTTCCTCATGGGTCGGTCGTGGTCAACAAGTCCACGGTTCCGGTGGGTTCGACCGAGGTGGTGGGCCGAGTCCTCGGCCGGCGAGACGTTTCCGTGGTATCGAATCCCGAGTTCCTGCGAGAAGGAACTGCGGTCGACGACTTCCTCAATCCCGATCGCGTCGTCATCGGCTCCAGTGACCAGGAAGCGGCCATTCGGGTCGCCGGCCTGTATTCCAAGGTGCGGGCGCCCATCATGGTCACCGACCCGATTTCGGCCGAGACCATCAAATACGCAGCCAATGCCTTCCTTGCCTCCAAGCTGTCGTTCATCAATGCTGTGGCCAACCTCTGTGAGGCCGTCGGCGCCGACGTCAACGATGTCGTCTTGGGTATGGGCTACGACCATCGCATCGGCAAGGAGTTCCTGCACCCCGGTCCCGGCTGGGGAGGGAGTTGCTTTCCCAAGGACACCATTGCGCTGGCCAAGATTGCCGAGGACGCTGGCTACGACTTCAGCTTCCTGCGTGAGGTACTGCGCGTCAACGACGAACAGTTCGACCGCACCGCCCAGAAGGTGCTGGACGCCCTTGGTCCTGCTCCTGCCGGCAAGCGAATCGGTGTATGGGGTCTCACCTTCAAGGCCGGCACCGACGATCTCCGCATGTCGCCTTCGCTCGAGGTGATCGGACGCCTGGTGAAGGCCGGCGTCCTGGTGCACGCCTACGATCCTGCGGTCAAGGAACCGATCGGCTCCATCCCGGAGCTCGAGGTTGTCGACAGCCCCTATGTCGCCGTCAGGGGGGCCGAAGTCCTGGTGGTTCTCACCGAATGGGACGATTTCCGTTGGCTGGATCTCGACGAGGTCGCCGAACAGATGGAAGGGCGTCATGTCGTCGATGCCCGCAACATCCTGGACAGTCACGCGCTCAAGCGTCGAGGGTTCACCTATCGCGGCATCGGGCGCTGATGGCCCGCATCGTCGTTACCGGCGGTGCCGGGTTTCTGGGCTCCCATCTCTGCGAACGACTGGTCGACCGGGGCGACCAGGTCGTCTGCATCGACAACCTTCGGACCGGGAGGGTTGCCAACATCGAGCATCTGTTCGCCAACAAACTGTTCACCTTCGTCGATCACGATGTCTCGAACTACATCTGGGTCCCGGGTGACGTCGACGGCGTCATGCATCTGGCCAGCCCGGCGTCGCCGGTCGACTTCGACAAGATTCCCATTCAGATCCTGAAGGTCGGAAGCCTCGGTACCCACAACTGTCTCGGTCTGGCCAAGGCGAAAGGTGCTCGCTTCCACCTGAACTCGACCAGCGAGGTGTACGGCGATCCGCTCGTCCATCCTCAACCCGAAACCTACTGGGGCAACGTCAACCCCATCGGCCCTCGCAGCATGTACGACGAGGCGAAGCGCTTTGCCGAGGCCATCACCATGGCCTATCGACGTCACCACGGTGTCGATGTCCGCATCGTTCGTACCTTCAACACCTACGGCCCGAGAATGCGCCCCGACGATGGGCGCGTGGTCTCGACCTTCATCATCCAGGCGCTGCAGAACCGGCCGATCAGCGTATTCGGCCAAGGCCAGCAGACCCGGAGTTTCTGCTATGTCGACGATCAGATCGAAGGGCAGCTTCGTCTGTTCGACGGGGACTACCAAGAGCCGGTGAACATCGGTAACGAGGCCGAGTTCACCATCCGGGAGTTGGCCGAAGCGGTCATCGAGATCACCAACAGCTCCAGCGAGTTGGACTTCCGTCCGCTTCCACAGGATGATCCCATGCAACGTCGGCCAGACCTCACCGTTGCTCGGCGCGAGCTCGGCTGGGAGCCGACGATTGCCCTCCGCGAAGGCGTGACCAGGACAGCCGAGCACTTCGCCGAGGTGCTCGGTTTGTAGCACGGCCCCGGCTGGCGTTTCGCCATCGAGCGCTGGACCTAGGATTGGGGCGTGGCTCCCCGAATTGCAGTAACGGTCGAGCAGTTCTGGCACCGGGTCCCGGGCGGAACCGCTCGAGCCACTCGGGGCTCCCTGGGCGGGCTGCTCGAGGTCGGTGGGTTCGACCTCCATGGTGTGGCGGCACGCCACCGGCCCAGCGATGTCGCAAGCGCCAAGCTGCCGATCCCCGTGCATTGTTTCTCGGTGCCGCGTCCTGCGTTGTACGAGTCCTGGCATCGGCTCGGATTGTTCAATGTCGAGCGACTGTTGGGACCGGTCGACGCCATCTGGGCATCGGCCATGGTCGTGCCCCCCCGTTCTGCTCCGCTGGTGGTCACCGTGAACGACGTTGATTTCCTGCTTCACCCAGAGCGGTTGAGTTCGCGAGGAAAGGCATTCTTCCCCCGAGCCTGGGAGGTCACGTTGGATCGGGCGGACCTCATCGTGTGCCCGACGCAGATCGTGGCCAACGATGTGGTCGCCCACGGTGTTGACCCGTCTCGAATCCGCGTCGTTCATCTCGGAGTCGATGGCGTTCCGGCATCGCCTGACGAGGTGCTTCGGGTCCGGCAACGGTACGACATCCCGGATTCCTTCGCGCTGTTCGTTGGCACCATCGAGCCCCGAAAGAATCTGGTCGGGGTCGTGGCGGCCATGCAGGAGATCGACGACCTTCCCCTCGTCGTGGTCGGACCGGATGGGTGGCAGGTCGAGGGGAGCGACCTTCTGGCGCCCCTGGGTCCCCGAGTCCATCGGCTGGGATTCGTCCCCGAGGGCGACCTCGGTGCCATCTACTCGGCTGCGACGGTGTTTCTCCTGCCCTCCTTCGCCGAAGGGTTCGGCCTCCCCATCATCGAGTCCATGCTGCAGGGAACTCCGGTCGTCACGTCACTGGGGACGGCGACCGAGGAGGTCGCAGCCGGTTGCGCCGTGTTGGTCGAGCCGACCGATCACCACGACATCGTGCGCGGTATTCGCCAGATCCTCGATGACCCCGAGTCGGCCGCAGATCTTGCCACCCGGGGTCGTCGGCGGGCCGGCGAACTCAACTGGAGGGCCACCGGAGTCGGATACGCCGCGGTGTTCGACGAAGTGCTGGGCGCATGACCACAGCAGTCGATGTCAACCTGCTGTGGCTGATCTCGGGCCGCGTCGGTGGGAGCGAGGAGTACACGGTCGGACTCCTGGACGCGTTGGCTGATGTGGTCGATGCATCCGTGCGTGTTCGGCTGTTCACCCAACCGGGGCTGAGCCGTGTGCATCCGAGCTTGGCCGAGGCCTACGACATCGTCGAACTTCCTCGTCGCGTCTCCGCCAAGCCGATGCGCTTCGGGCTCGAGAGCTCCTGGCTGGCAGTACAGACGCGGCATGCCGATCTGGTCCATCATGGCGGTGGCGTGCTTCCCTACGGCGGACGAGGTCGTAGCGTGGTGACGGTCCACGATCTCCAACCACTCGATCTGCCCGAGAACTTCACGCCGGCCCAGAGACACTGGTTTCGACGCATGCTGCCCCGGGTGGCTCGGTCTGCCGATCGGGTCATCTGTCCCTCGATGTTCACCCGGGAGCGGATCGTTGCCCTGCTCGGGGTCGATCGTTCGTGTATCGACATCGTGTCGCCCGTGCATCTCCCTCGGCCCGCTCGGGTGGCGTCGAGCACCGCGTCGCCATTCGGCCGGTATGTGCTGCTCCCGGCCATGGCCCATCCGCACAAGAGACACGTCGATGCCATCGAGGCCCTCGACCATCTCCGAGGTCGTCATCCGGAGCTGAATCTCGTGTTCACCGGTGCACCGGGTACGGCAAGCGACGCGATCGAGAACAGTCGACGGCGGCTCGCGTTGCAGGCTCGGGTGCACGTCCTGGGGCGAGTGGATGCAAGCGAGCTCGAGGACCTGATGCACGGCGCGGCGGCAATGGTGTTTCCCTCGCTCTACGAAGGTTTCGGCAATCCGGTGCTGGAGGCAATGGCCGTCGGCACCCCGGTCATCGCCGCCGACGCCACTGCATTGCCCGAAGTGGCGGGTGGCGCGGCGCTCCTGGTCCCGCCGGCAGATCCTCTGGCGCTGTCAGAAGCCATCGATCGTCTGCTGACCGAGCCTGAGCTGGTCGAGGAGCTTCGTCGCAACGGGCGTCGACGCGTCGAGGACTTCAATCCAGAGGTCGCCGGCCGGCAGCTGCTCGACGCCTATCGTGACGCGCTCTCATGAACTACCTGGTGCTGTGTCCGCATTTCGAACCCGACCTCCATGCTGCCACCGGCGAGGTGATGACTCGACTCGTTCACGGTTTCGCAGCTCGGGGCCATCGAATCGATGTCGTGACCAGCCTTCCCTGGTATCACCACCACGACGTCGACCCCGACTGGCGAGGCCGGCCCTTCCGGCGAGAACGAACCGACTTCGGATCGATCACTCGGGTCTGGCCCTTCCCGACCGAGAAGAGCAACATCCCGGCCCGGGCTCTGGGGTTCGGCGGATTCACCTCGCTGGCCACGGCCGCGGCGCTGACTCTGGCGCGACCTGATGTCGTTCTCGCCATGTCGCCGCCCATCTTTCTCGGTGACGCAGCGTGGCTGGTCGCCCGACGTTGGGGTGTGCCGTTCGTCTTCAACGTGCAGGACATTTTCCCCGATGTCGCCATCGAGTTGGGGGCGCTGGCCAACGAACGAGTGATCGAACTCAGTCGTCGGCACGAACGCTCGATCTATCGCCGGGCCGATGCGGTCACGGTCCTCTCCGAGGATCAGGCAACAAATGTGCGGGCCAAGACCGATCCGGCAAAGGTCCACATCATCCACAATTTCGTGGACCTCGACCGGATCCAGGTGATCGACGGCCCCACTGCGTATCGTGCCCGACACGGGCTGACGGACGAACTGCTCGTCATGTACTCGGGAAATGTCGGTCTGTCGCAGTCGTTCGATCTGGTTCGGGGCGCAGCCGAAGCCCTGGCTGATCGCGACGACGTGCGTTTCGCCGTCAATGGCGAGGGAGCGGCCCGGCCCGACGTCGACCGATGGGCGGCGTCGCTCGACAACGTGATCGTCACCGATTTCGCGCCCCGCGAGGACGTGAGCGATGTGCTGGGCTCGGCCGATCTCCATCTGATCCTGCTCAAGACCGGACTGTCGCGCTCGAGCACGCCATCGAAACTGTACGGGATCCTGGCCGCTGGCCGACCGCTGCTGGCATCGATCGATGCCGGTTCCGAAGTCGACCGCATCGTGAGCCAAGCCGACGCTGGTTGCTCTGTCGAACCGGAGAACCCTGCGGCGTTCTTGGCTGCGCTCGAGGATCTGCTGTCCAACCGAGCGGCCCTCCGGGACATGGGGCGGCGTGCCCGGTCCTTCGTGGAACGCTGCCTGACCCCCGAAGCCCAAGCCGAGGCGTATGACGACCTCTTCCGAAGACTCGTTCTCGGCCGACAGGAGGTGGGCACTGGCCCGAGAGAGGATCGCGATGTTTGATCATGCGTATGCAGTCGTGCTTGCCGGAGGCTACGGAGAGCGGTTCTGGCCAGCCAGCACCATGACCAAACCGAAACAATTGCTCTCGCTTCTCGGCGATCGAACGATGTTGGAGATGGCGGTCGACCGGCTGCAGGGTCTCATTCCCCCGGAACGGGTGCTGGTGCTCACGAGTGCCGACCTGGTTGCGGCGACGATCGAATGCTCTCCGGATCTGCCGGCGGCCAACGTCATCGGAGAACCGGTGCGGCGTGACACCGCGGCGGCGGTGGCCCTGGCCTGCGCCGTCATCCGGGCCCGCGACCCTCTGGGCGTCTTCTGCGTCGTGACGGCCGATCACGTGATGGGTGACCTCGACGTGTTCCGACAGACGCTGCACGACGGTCTGGCCCTGGCCGCATCGAGCGAAGTGCTGGTGACCATTGGCATCAAGCCCGATCGTCCGAGTACCGCGTTCGGCTACGTGGAAGCCATCGAGCCGGTGAGATCGGAGGGCGAGATCCCTTTCCGCAAGGTGAGCCGGTTCGTGGAGAAGCCCGATGAGGACACCGCCCGCAGGTACCTCGAATCGGGCAACTTCTCCTGGAACTCCGGCATGTTCATCTGGTCCGTGGGCTCTCTGTCCGCAGCGTTCGAGACGCATGCGCCGGCTCTGGGTGTCATGATCCAGGCCCTTCTCCCGTTCGTCGACACCGACGAGTTCGCCGATGCCATTCTCGAGCAGTTCGAACCGCTCGAGAGGATCTCGATCGACTATGCGCTCATGGAGAAGGCCGACAACATCGTGATGGCCGAAGGCCGCTTCGCTTGGGATGACGTCGGGAGCTGGCCCGAGGTCGCCGGCCATCTGGGTGCCGACGCCGACGGCAACACCATCGTCGGCGCCGCCGAGCTCCTGGACGCCACGAACAACATCGTGTTCAGCCAGGGACGACTCACGGCCATGATCGGTGTGGACGATCTGGTCGTCGTCCACACCGATCATGCAACGCTGATCTGCCCCAAGGACCGAGCTCAGGACGTGAAGAAGATCGTGACCAGCCTGCGCGACAGCGGACGGTGGGATCACCTGCTCTGAGTTGGTCTGAGTTGCTGGCTCTGGCCGTTTCGCTCGTTCTGGCGTTCCCAGCGGTTCCTGGCGGCTGGGAGGAACGCCGGAAGCGGAAGGGGCTAGAGGCGCTCGACGACGACGTCGACGAAGACGGCCTTGCCGGCCTCGTTCGACGCGTCGGGGTCGATGCTGGCCCGTAGGACCCATTCGTCATGATCGTCAGGGTCCTGGATCGACTGGGTCACCCTGGCTCCGTCGAACCGGAAGCGTTCGGGGCTTCGTGCCTCGGGTCCGGTGAGCACCTGATCGTACGTCTGCCAGTAGTCGATCATGGCTTCGGTGACGTGGGCGCCGAGTTCGTTCGTTCGAC
>CALACD010000339.1 GCA_937890445.1 uncultured Acidimicrobiia bacterium
CAACGCGCCGGATGCGTTCATCGAAGAGGTGGCTGATCACACGATGCTGTTGTTGTTGAATGGTTGGCGCCGATGGCGCACCATCGAACGCATGGCACGCACCGACGGGGCGTGGCACCTGAGTCGTCCACTGCTCAACGGGTTCCCGCCGCTGCGAGGCCAGACCCTCGGTCTGGTCGCGTACGGCAACGTCGGGACCGCCGTGGCCCGTCGGGCCAAGGCGTTCGGGCTGCGGGTGATCGCCCACGATCCGTACGTGAGTTCGCTGCGCATGGTGGCCGATGACGTCGAACCGGTTCTCACCATCGACGAGCTGCTGGAGCGGTCCGACTTCGTCAGCTTGCATGCAGCACTCAACGAGGAAACCCGTCACCTGATCGGAGAACGAGAGTTGGCACGCATGAAGCCGACAGCAATCCTGATCAACACGAGTCGTGGAGGCACCGTGAATGGCGACGCCCTGGCGGCAGCCGTACGGGACGGCACGATTGCCGGCGCTGCCCTCGACGTGTTGGAGAACGAGCCGGCAGACCTGGAACACCCGCTCTTCGCGCTCGATGACGTGATCATCACGTCGCATGTTGCGTCGGCGTCGTCGATGATGCGGCCCGCGTCGGAAACCCGCGCTGCTCGGGAGATCGCCTTGGTGCTCCGGGGTCGTTGGCCGATGGCCTGCGTGAACCCGACCGTCCTACCTCGGGTGGCCCTGGAGCGGTGGCAGCCGGTGAGCATGGAGCGGGGTCCGAACCGCTGAAGACGGCGCGGTGGTCCCAGACCGGTCAGTCGCCGTCACCGTCACCGGGACTGGCGACCACATCGCTCCAGGCTGCCTTGGCACCGCTGTGGCCAACGTCGAACCGATGGCCCACCCCAAGACCCGTTCACCCTCGTTGGCGGAGTCCTTGACGAGTTCGGTCTTGGTGACGCGCTCCTCCAGCTGTTCGCCAGAACCCTGGGCCAGGGCGACCGACACGGTTGCCAGGATGAGTGCGATCGGCGCGTAATGCCGTCGGGCCCGAGGGACGAGAGCCACGGCTTACGGGGTTACTGATTCGCTCGTCAGGGTTTGAGTTGCACGGATGGGGGGCGTCGCTCGGGTCCGGGTCGCTCGGTTCGAGCGTCGACGACCGTTGAGAACCCGGTACGAGACGGCAAAGACGATGGCCAGGACCGAGAGCGAAGACGAGACGACATAGATGGGTTTGCCGGTGTCGGTGCCGGCAAACGTTCCGTGGAGACTGGCGAGCCAGAACGTGGCATAGCTGGTGCGATGTACGATGCGCCAGAACCGTCGGGGCAGCGACTTCATCGCCAGCGACGTGACTTCGACGGCGACCAGTCCCCACATCGCCATGACCCCCAAGGCCACGGGAATCGGTTTCCAGGAGCTGACGAAGGGTACGGTCACGTCGAGGAGGCTGAACTCGACATAGCTGTCGGCGATCAGGGCCCCGACGTGGATCAGTGCGAACGAAATGGTCAGTCCGCCGAACCAGCGATGCAGGTCCAAGAGCCAGGCTGGACGACGCCTTTTGGGGAACAGATCGGTCGACAGCAGAATCCCCCAGAGCACCGAGGCGGTGAGGAAGGCCCAGCTGATGATGCCGGCCGACCGAGCCATGAACCACCAGAACTGTCCGCTCATGACGCCCTCGGTCGATCCGAGCCGGCGCCAAGCAGGCGAGGCTCATCATCTTGGGTGCCCGCTTCGTGCCGCTCCTGGAATCCACCGGTCGCGAGGCGGTATCCATCGGTGGTGATGGCCAGGCCGTCCAGCCCGTGGGTTGAGAGGTAGCTCATCACCTGGTCGGCCCCGGCCAGCAACGCGGCCGAGGCGTGAGCTTCGGCCAGCCATCCGGTTGGGGCGACGACGGTGACGGCGGCGAGATCGGTTGCCGAGCACTCGTTCGTCCTGGGGTCGACGTGGTGATGCTGTTCGGAGCCTTCGTGGATCCATCGTCGGGAACGAGTGCTCGACGTGGCTACCCCTCCTTGGTCGATGGTGACCGTGACGACGTTCGCCCCGAGATCGAACGGGTCTTCGACTGCGATGGTCCATCCGTCGGGCGACGGCGGAGTGCCCCGCACGCAGAGGTCTCCGCCGATGCCGGCCAGCGCGCCGACCGCTCCAGTGTCCAGCAATCGCTCCACCACGAGGTCGGCGGCCAGGCCCTTTCCGATACCGCCAGCGTCGAGGACGAGATCCGGAGGCAACGTGACTCGTGCTGTCCCGGGGTCGACGGACACCTCTGCGATCGAACACGCAACCGCCGGTGCGTCGAGCTCGGGCAGGATCGTGGTTCGATCGGGTTGATCAATGCTCGACGCATAGCCGGCTCGGACCAGAGCCCGCAGCAGTGTGGGATCGAACGCACCCTCGGTGAGCACGGCGGCCTGTTGCATGATGTCGATCAGCACGAGAGTTTCGGGATCGACGGTGGCAGAGGCATCCCGGTTCAGGCGAGAGATGTCGCTGTTCGTCAGGAAGCGACTCCATCGGCGCTCGAGAGCGTGCAGTTGGGCTTCTGCTTCGAACACGGCCCAGGGAGGACCACCCACGGCGATGACGATGGCATCGCTGGCCATGACCCGGAACCGCCGTTCAGCGACTGCCATTGGTCGTCGTAGTCGGCGTCGGTGCAGGCACGGTCTGCACCACCGGTTGGGCCTGGATCTGGATGGGTGCCGGCGCTGTCGGGGCTGCCGGCGCTGTCGGGGCTGCCGGCGCTGCTGTGTCGGACGCCGTCGCGGCTGGCTGCGCCGGTGCCGACTGCGAGGCGATGAGGATGATCGTGGGCATGGTGTCGGTTGGTTGCACCTCGATCAGCGATGCCTCGGGCGAGGGGGCCGCTAGGGGTTGGAGCGGCGGGATGGCCGGTTCCGTCGGGCTCGGGTTCGAGGTCTCGGTGGCCACGCTCATCGTGGTCACCAGCCCGACGAGGGCCGCTGAGCCGAGCACGCCACTGGCGATACGGGACCGCAAGGCGCGGTGTCGACGGCGGGGCCCGGAGTCAGTCATCGTCATCACCACCCTCGTACTCGTGGTGGTCGTCGTGGTCATCGGACTCGTCG
>CALACD010000340.1 GCA_937890445.1 uncultured Acidimicrobiia bacterium
GCTCATCTTCGACTTCGACGGCCTGATCCTCGACACCGAAACACCGCTCTATCTCGCCTGGGCGCACACCTTCGAACACTACGGGGCGCAGCCGATCGGGCTCAGCGAGTGGGCGCGTTCGCTCGGACGACATCAGGACGACCCCGCCGGCCTCGACCCGCTCCGACGTCTTCAGGACACGGTGCGACAGACCCTCGACCCCGCCGAGGTTCAATGCATCCGGCGTCGCTTCCGCGATGACCTTCTCGACTCCCAACCCGTCCAACCAGGCGTCCACCAACTCCTCGACCAAGCTGCACACCGGGATCTACCCGTCGCGATCGCATCGAGTTCGCCCTCGGAATGGATCGAACGACACCTCGATGCGCGAGGACTACGCCACCGTTTCCCCGTCCTGTCCTGCGCAGGTGAAGGCGTCCCCGGCAAGCCTCACCCGGCCGTCTACCTCGACGCCGCCCGTCAGCTGGGCATCGACCCCGCCCGGTGTCTCGCTCTCGAGGATTCGCCGAACGGGGCGACTGCGGCCAAAGCAGCCGGCGCTACCTGCATCGTTGTTCCGACCAGGATCAGCCGAAACCTCGACCTCCGCCCCGCCGATCACGTCCTCGAATCGTTGGTCGACCTCGACCTCGACCATTGGATCTCGTCCGTTGGATCTCCACCGTCGGTCGCCACGACTCCGATCCCCTCTGACTGAAAGAACGGCGGCTCCGTCTCACTGTTCCTGCGGGCGGAGGCCATCGACGCCGATGCGGCCTCGGTGCTCCCACTGGTGATCTTCAGACGACACCCGAAAGTCGGACTCGGGACAGGCCGACGTGAAAGGCAGCTAGTTGGGCCGTAGGAGCTCCAGACCCCCGCCATTTCGTCGCGGTGCATGAGGTGGACCACGGACCACCTGGTTCAGAAGAGATTGAAGCACCGGACGCGCTGCGTACGTTTCAAGTTGGTCGGCTCTGGCGGCACCCTGAGGCAGCCTGGTGAGGGTGGGGCGAGCAGAGCGGCAAGGCCACATCGACGCCACCGTAGACGCTCGATGATCAAGCAGAACCGACCGATCGAAGGCGAGCCGGCAGATCGAGGAGTCGCGGGCGGGCAGCCCATATTGCCACCTACCGATCGCCGGCAGCGCTGACCCAGGTCGGAGTGAGGGAGAACCACCATGGGGTTGCCTCGAGCCAGAGCCGACACTCTCAAAACCGCCACTCGAACCGTCAAGGACAAGAGTTCATGACCCCCGAAGCACCCCACCCTGTAGATGTTGCGCCCTCCACGCCGTTCTGGGCGATGCTGGCCACGTTCACCGTTTCCCCCGTTGCCGGGATTGCTGCGACCATCAAGACGTCCACTCTTGCGTGCCAGTACCACACCGTCGATGCCTGTATACCGGCCCTCGAGGGCCTCTTCGGTATCGTCGTCGCAGGCACCGTCTTCATTTGGCTTGCCACATCGAACCGACGACGCCGATCGATCACATCCGGCCTCGGGCTTGCCACCGCAGCAACGGTGGTCTGGCTGATCACCATGGTCG
>CALACD010000341.1 GCA_937890445.1 uncultured Acidimicrobiia bacterium
TGACGCTGTCCTGGCAGTGACGCTGTCCTGGCAGTGACGCTGTCCTGGCAGTGACCGCGCATTGGTCGTCGCCGGTTGCCGAGGTGACACGGTACGTCCGCCTAACCTGGGGGAGTGACTCATCTGCCGAGCGCGCTGCTCCTGTTCGTTGCCTTCACGGTCATGGCCTCGGGCTGCGGATCGAACGATGCCGACGGAGCAGACGATGATGACGGCGCAACGGACGCCGTCGCCCTCGGTAGCGATCTCGAGGCTGCGCTGGCCGAACTCGCCGATGCCGGTTCGGTTCCCGGGTTCGCCTATGCCGTGGTCGACGCCGACGGAATAGTCGAAACCGCCGGCTACGGCTACGCGAACCTGGAGAGAGGTGTCGAGGCACGTCCCGAGACGTTGTTCCACATCGGATCGACCCACAAGGCAATGAACGCCCTGCTGGCCGCGACCCTGGTCGAGGACGGGACGCTCAGATGGGACACGGCACTGGCAGATCTGGCAGTCGATTTCGACATCGAGCCGAACATCACGGTGGAACAGTTGTTGACCATGACCAGTGGAGTCCCCGCCGACGCGGAGGACGACCTGGCCGAGGACCCCGGCGACCCCGAGGACTGGGGTTCGGTGATCTTCGATCAGTTCGACGAGGCTCGTTTGCTCGACACACCCGGCAGCGTCTTCGACTACAGCAACATCTCGGCATCTGCTGCCGGCTACGCGGCGGTCCTGGCCGTCGACCCCGACGAGACCGACCTGCATCAGGGTTATCTCGAGCTGTTCACGGAGCGAGTCCTCGAACCGCTGGGAATGAGCGACTCGACCCTGCTGGCCAGCGAGGCACAAGCCACCGGACGCCTGGCGGCATCCTACGAACTCGATGCCGAGGGGGTCCGGGTCCTCGAGAGCGAGGACGACGACGCCGACCTTCTGGCACCGTCGGGTTCTCTCAAGTCCACGGTGGTCGACATGGCCCGGTTCCTCCAGATGCTCGTCGCTGACGGGGTCACGGCGGACGGCAGCCGCATCGTCACGCCAGAGACGATCGCAACGATGTTCGAGCCGGCGCTGGAGAACTACGCCATGGGGTGGGAACAGGCCGCCAGTGGCGACTACCTGGTGCACGAAGGCGCCTTCGATGGCTTCGCCTCGGTCATCGTGATCGCCCCCGATGATCAGATGGCGATGGTGCTGTTGACGAACTCCGAGCGTGCCGCCGTCGATCTGGTGACAGCTGCCCCGGAGCTCTTCTTCGCATCGATCAGCGGCTGAAACAGCGGCTGAAACGCAACGCTGTCGGCGGATCAGCAGGTCAGCGCGTCGTCGAGCGAACCATCACGGCCAAGGTGCCCAGTACCAGGCCCATCCCCGCCACCTGGGTGAGATTCAGGGTCTCGCCGTCGAGCACGAGGGCCGCGAGAGCCACCGAGATCACGGGACTCAACAGCGTCATCTCCGACACCAATCCCAGCGGCACGCGAGCATGAGCCCAGTTCATCAGCATGTGCCCGGTCCCCGGCGTTGCGACCATGGCCGCGATCCACCACCACTTGCCCGGCCCCGGGTCGACCGTGCCTTCGAACGCGAACGCCACCGGCAGCATGACCAGGGCGCTGAACACCAGGGACAGCCCCTGGTACTCGAGGGCTCCCAGCGTTTGTCTCGCCTGCTTCGAGTACACGAAATAGAGCGTCCACGTCGCCAGCGCACCCACGCTGAGAAGGTCCCCGACCGGACTCCACGAAGGCGATTCGGTCGAGCCGAACACCACCAGACCGATCCCCACCAGGGCCAGCAACGCCAGCCAGACCTGTCCCCCACCTGTCGCTTCTCCGAACCGTCGGGAGAAGAACAGCAGGATCACGACCGGTTGCAGGGCAATGATCATGGTCGCGTTGGCAACCGTGGTCAGTTGAATGGCGGAGAAGAAGAACCCGACCTGGGCCCCGAAGACCAGGCCGCCGGGAACCGCGGCCCGCAGCGCCGACGTCGTGATGCATCCCCCGAACACCACGAAGATGGCCACGTAGATGACCGCAGCTATCCAGACCCGGTGGAATGCCAGGATGGGGCCGGCGATCTCCGCCGCCTTGGCCACCACGCTGCCGATGCCCATCAGGGTGACCGCACCGCTGACAGCGACGAGACCGACCGAACTCCGCTCGGCTGTCGCGGTGGCCGAGGGGTCGGGAACGATCGGTGTGGGATCCACAGCGGCAGGCTAACGTCGCGCCACCATGCCAGGACCTCTTGACGGTATTCGTGTGCTCGACATCACCACGGTGGTAGCCGGGCCGTACTCGACGATGTTGTT
>CALACD010000342.1 GCA_937890445.1 uncultured Acidimicrobiia bacterium
ATATGTGCTCGAGGAACACTTCGAGGTCATCGTGGCCGACCCCGAGACCGACCGGGAGCTTCCGGTGGGAGCAGTCGGCGAGATCCTGGTCCGGCCTCGTTCGCCGTTCTGTTTCAATGTCGGGTACTTCAAGATGCCGGACAAGACGGTGGAGGCGTGGAGGAATCTGTGGTTCCACACGGGCGACGCCGGTCGTTTCGATGACCAGGGGCGGCTGCACTTCGTCGATCGGATCAAGGATCGCATTCGGCGGCGAGGCGAGAACATCTCGTCCTACGAGGTCGAGCAGGTGCTGAACGACCACCCCTCCGTGATCGAGAGCGCCGCAGTCGGACTCAAGGTGGAAGGGGCCGGCGGCGAGGAGGAGATCCTGGCGGTACTCGCCGTGGCCGGAGAACGACCGGACCCCGTCGAGTTCCTGGACTGGTGCGTCGAGCGGATGCCTCGCTACACGGTGCCCCGATTCCTGGCCTTCGTCGATGAGTTGGACAAGACGGCGTCGGGCAAGATTCGCAAGCAGGCGCTCCGCGAGGGCGGAGTCGCCACCGAGACCTGGGATCGCGAGTCGGTCGGATACGTGGTCAAGCGTTGATCGATCGTCACGGTCGACGGGGCTCGCTCGGGCGTGCCGCATTGGTTGTCGCCCCGCCGGCCTCCTAGTCTGCGAGGCGATCGAAGGGACGTGTGATGGATATCGACCTCATGACCGGTGGCTCGACGTGGGCCGAGGCGGCGGACCTGGCCCGCAAGGTGGAGGGTGCAGGGTTCTCGGGACTGCTGTATACCGAGACCAGCCAGGTGCCCTGGATGCAGATCGCAGCAGCCGCCATGGCAGCCCCCGACTTGTTCTTCACCACCGGTATCGCCGTTGCGTTCCCCCGTAGCCCGATGGTGTCGGCAGCCGTTGCCTACGAACTGGCCGACAACACCGAGGGTCGATTTCGTCTCGGATTGGGTAGCCAGGTGAAGGCCCACGTCACTCGTCGTTACTCCTCGGACTTCGACCGGCCGGCAGCTCGACTTCGGGACTACGTCCTGGCGGTGAAAGCCTGCTTCCGGGCCTTCGATCGCGACGAGAAGCTCAGCCACGAAGGTGAGTTCTATTCCCTGAGCTTGCTGCCGACCGACTGGGCCCCCCGGCCCCATCAGCACCCGATGAAGGTCGACATCTCGGCGGTGGGACCCCTGATGATGAAGGTGGCCGGCGAGGTGGCCGACGGCGTTCATGTGCATCCGCTGCATTCGATGCCCTACGTCGAGAATCGTCTGTTGCCAGGCGTGGCCGAAGGGGCAGCGATCAGCGGTCGTGACGTGTCCGAGATCGATCTCATCATTCCCGTCTTCGCCTGTCCCGGCGACTCGCCGGAGGAACGCGCCTCCTACGTTGCGCGGGCCAAGCGACAGATCGGCTTCTACGGAAGCACGCCCAACTACGCCTTCCAGTTCGACGACCTGGGCTTCGACGGCACCACGGGACGCATTCGGGAGAAGATGAAGGCCGGTGACATCGACGGGATTGCCGAGGTCATCACCGATGAGATGCTCGAGATGTTCGCGGTCGTCGGACCTTGGGATGAGATGGCCGATCGATTGATCGAGCGGTACGCGGGAACTGCGTCTCGAGTGGTGATGTATCTCGGTGAGCCCGAGATGCGCAAAGATCCCATGCACCTCGCGAAGTGGGGCGAAGTCGCAGCAGCGGTCCGGGCCGGCTGAGAACCTTCGGGGAACAGTCCGGACCGACAACAGTCCGGACCGACAACAGTCCGGACCGACAACAGTCCGAATCGATAGAGAGCAGGAGACGAGTATGGAGGAGACACGCATGGATCGCGTTGCATTGGTGACCGGTGGAGGAAGCGGAATCGGCCGTCAGATCTGTCTGGCCCTGGCCGCCGACGGGCGTCGGGTGGCGGTGGCCGACATCCAGGCCGACGGTGCGGCCGAGACCGTGACCCAGATCACGGCTGCCGGTGGCAGCGCCACGGCGGTGCTGATGGACATCACCAGTTCCGACTCGGTGCACGATGGTCGACTGCAGGTGATCGATGAGCTGGGACCCATTGAAGTTCTGGTCAACTGCGCGGGCTGGGACGAGTTGAAGCCATTCCTCGACACGGACGAGGATTTCTGGGACAAGGTCATCGACATCAATTACAAGGGCATGCTTCGCACGGTGCACGCCTGCCTGCCCGGGATGGTCGATGGTGGTTGGGGGCGGATCGTCAACATCAGCTCGGATGCGGCCCGGGTCGGTTCATCACTCGAAGCCGTCTATTCCGGCGCCAAGGGTGGGGTCATCTCGTTCACCAAGACCATTGCCCGCGAGATGGCTCGCAAGGGAGTGACCGCCAATGTCGTGTGCCCCGGGCCGACCGACACACCGCTGCTGGACGGGATCGTTGCCGCCAGCGACAACGGCGAGAAAGTGATCGGGGCCATGGCCCGTGCCGTGCCGATGAAGCGGGTCGGACAACCTCACGAGGTCGCCTCGGCCGTCGCCTATTTCGCATCCGAGAGCGCAGGCTTCATCACCGGACAAACGCTATCCGTGAGTGGCGGCTTGACGATGGCCGGCTGACTTCCCTGCGAATCGACGGCGTCGAAACGCAGCTGCGGGGAAGAGCAACTGCGGAGAGTGATATTTCCTCGTCGTCGAGATAGCTTCTCCCGCCATGTGCGGGCGACGATTTCTCTCGATTCTGGCCTTGGTTCTCCTGGTCCTTCCCGCTGCTCCAGCCCGCGCTGCGACAACCCGGGCCGAGCAGGATCGGGACTACCCCGACATCATTGCCCGGGCCGGTACCTACGCCTATGACGGAGCCACCGGAGAGGCGTCTGGACTGGTGGCTTCGCGTCGTTACCCCGGTTACTACTGGATGATCCAGGATCCTGCTGCCGGCGTCGATCGTTCAGCACTCTTCGCGCTGCGGTTCGACCACCGCAGCAACGTCTCGACTGCGGGCACCCTCCTCGATTTCCCGGACGGCTCCAACACGAACCGCATCGAGGTCGACAACGCAACCAATCTCGACTGGGAAGCCATCACGCTCGATACGGCAGATCGTTTGTGGGTTGCCGACAGCGGGGCAACGCCCGGCAACCGAACCACCGGTCGCTTCTACGTGTTCTCCGAGCCGGCGCCCTGGTCGACAGCCGCCGTGGCTCCGGTTGCCGTCTACGACTATCGCTTTCCCGATCGGCCGGCTCTGGCCGATGTGGAAGCGGTGTTCTCGGTCGGCGATGTCGTGTACCTGATCACCAAGACCCTCGACAACGCCGTGGTGTATCGACTGAACCCGATCGCGGGACGGGTGACGGATCTGGTCCGTATCGGCAGCCTGGCCACGGGGGACATCGAGCGCATCACGGGCGCCGAACTCTCGCCCGACGGCCGACGGTTCGTGGTGATCTCGCAACGCGGCAAGCGGAGCTTCGTCTGGTCCGACAATCGGGCCAGCATCCCGACGACCATCAGCGGCGCCGACGCGCTGGTCCGGTCCTACATCGGATCCTCTCCGACGTGGGCCCAGTACTTCACCCGGGGTGGCCCCGGTGGCCCATCGTTGCAGGTCGAAGGCGTGGCGTTCCCACCGCCCGGGCTGGGCCAGGCGCTCGTGCTCGTTTCCGAGGGGAGTCGGCATGCCATGTACGTTCGAACCGGCACCTATGAGGCGAGCCCCTGGGGCGGCCCTCCGCCTGCATCGTTCACGTGCGCTGCCGTTCGCCAGGCCGATGGGCAGTTCGTCGTCTCGTGGACTTCGGTCGCCGGTGTCGACAACTACGTGGTGGCGCGAACGGTCAACGGCAACGGGCCCTACTGGCGAGGGGCCCGGACCCCGCCGGCGACCCTCGTGGCGTGATACCGGCAATCTTGCCCCCGGTGACGCCACGGTGGCCTATCAGGTGCAGACCAAGGTCGGCCCGAACGTGGCAGCTACTGCGAACTGTCGCTGAGCCCACACGCCCGTCCGCCGTTGGGGATCAGCGGGACGGGGTCGCGGCGTGTTCGACGCTGGCGGCATCGTGGGGAAGCGACCCTCGAGCCGCTCGTAGATACGCGAACGGGGTCTCGTAGCGCAGGTTGGACACACGTGAGGTGTAGACATCGGCGTAGCGTTCGACCTGACGTGCGAACAGGCTCTTGTCGTTGCCGGCCCGCATGAGGGGGCCCCATACCGGGTTTCCGAGATCGGCAGCGCTGCGGGCCAAGGGGGCGATCTGTTCGTCGAGATGCAGGGCCCGTGCAGTGATTCGGGACAACTCGTCGGCAGCCTCCTTGCCACCTCCGGTGTCGCGGGCCAGCCGGAGCCGAGCCTGCAGCCGATCGAGATCGGCTTTCTCCCTCATGAGTGCCTCGAGACTGATCTGATCCTCGGCGAATCCCATGGCGTCCACGACCTCGGGCTCCAGTTCTCGGACGATCAATGCCGTGCGCCAACGTAGGACGTCCTTGGTGACATGGACATCGCCGAACAGATGGTCGCCCACATACAGCGGCTGACCGCCCGAAATGCCGAGACTCTCCTCTACCATGCGGGCGTTCCCGCCGAAGTAGACGTGTCCCGGTTCGAGCGGGCCGTAGTGGGTGGTGAGCAGGGTCTCATCCTCGTCCACCACCCGATAGATGGGATTGGTCTCGGCGAAGAATCGCGGTTTGGCGGCCGAGACGATGACCACGTCGAACAGATCGCGCCAGGAATGACCGGGAGGGCAGAAGCGATCGAAGCAGTACTCCATCATCTGTCGGGTGTAGGACCAATCGGAGTTGGTGATCAGCAACAGTCGCTTTCCTGCCGCTCGCTGATCGAGCAATGTCGGCACGATGTCCGGATCGAGGTCGACGAATCGTTCCGGGTCGGCGACGATGTCGTTCTTCAGTGCGCCTTCCAGGTGAGCTTCGGTCAGTGCGTCGTTCACGGCCCAGTACAGGTCGGCGTAACTTCGAATGTTCGCGATCGGATGCTGATCGTGGAGTTCGATCAGCTGGGTCCACAAGGCAGCGCGAGAGAGTTCGAACATCGTGTTCATGAACTCGAATCGAGGTTCGGACAACTCGACCACCGTCTCGGCGTAGGTCAGACGCTGCTGCTCGAACGAGAGCATCTCGTTGCCGTGCTGGGCTCGCACGACGTACCCGAACCTCGTTGCCTTCAGGAGGTTGCCGAGTTGCAGGTCGAAGGTCAACCCGATCGTGAAATGGTCGGGGTCGAAGACCAGGTCGTCGACCGGCCAGCCCTTTCGACTCAGTACGCCGCGGGCGTACTCGAAGGCTGCCCCCTCCCATTCGTTCACCCGGTAGTGGATGAGCGTGTAGTCCATGTCGTAGCCCACGGCCTGGACGGCCCGCAGGTTCAGGGTGCGGTTGGCGAACACCCCCCGTTCCGGCGGCGCAGGCTCGATCAGCTCGAACGTCATGACCGCAGCATCGCACCTCCCCACCCGAATTGCGTACCGAGGGCCACACTCGGGGTCGGATTCGCGAACAAGAACGACAGACGTAGCCTTGGATC
>CALACD010000343.1 GCA_937890445.1 uncultured Acidimicrobiia bacterium
CATCGCCGAACGCCACCCACCGAGATCGACGAATCGGTCGACCTCGAGGTTGGCCGGGGACTGGCCGCAGCCGCCACCACCCACCACCGGGGTACGGTCACCGCACGTGGTGGGCCAGGTGGCGATCTCGGCTCGATCCACGCGACGGGGGAACCACAGCTCCTGGGTTCCCTCGATCGTTTCGACGCTCGTGCCAGCCAGCTCGGCGATCTGTCCGAAGCGCTCGAGGTGCTCCTGGTCCCAACCGGACGCATCCACGCGCCCGGTCACCGAGCCCCGGCGTTCGAGGAGCGCAGCCACCATCCAACGAGCCTGCTCCTGGGTCTCGATCCTGGGACGCGGCAGCGGCCCCTCGCCTTCGAGGACGCCGAAATCGAACCCGGTTCGTTCGAAGTCGGTACCGAGCGCCAACAGCCCCAGAGCCGCCCGATCGGCGGCGCGTTCGCTTCCGACCAGATCGATCTGCCAACGTGAGCCCTCCACGGTGCCGGCCGCCAGGGAATAGCCGGAAAGGGCGGATACCGCTCCGTCGGCAAGGTCGTCGAGCACGATGGGCTCTGCGGTGGCCTCGCCGACCAGTTCGGCGAGGGCGTCCGACGTCAGCAGGGACGCGACCGACGTCCGGTGGAACACCGGGTCCGAGCTCCGAGGCCAGGCCACGGTGGCGGCCACGACGATCGCAACCAGCACCAGCCCGGTCGGGGCGATACGCGACACAGAATGGAGGGACACGTTGCAGGATCGGCATCAACGGACCCCGACTTGAACCCACTGGCGAACTACAGACCCATCCTGGTCTGGCCCCGAGTTCGCCGCCAGGCCTCGATGACCTCACCTGTCGGCGTGGATGGTGGACCGGCGGCGAAGGGCCACAGCTCCTCGGCGATCAGACGCCAATTCCTGGTCGCCTCCAAATTGGCCAGGATCCCCATGAGGCCCAAGGTGATCCGCTGCAGAATGACGAACGACGGGGGAACGTTCAGTTCTTTGGTCAATCCGCCCTGTTCACCACTGGTGTCGAACAGTTGGGCCACGCCGCCCGAAGCGTAGTCCCGGTCGATCGTGACGGGCTCGTCGGTCATCACATACCGGTAGTAGAAGCGGAAGTATTCCTCCACCTCGGCATCGGAGAAGGGGGCGTCCTTGGCCAACAGCGACGCATCCTCCACGATTCGACGGAACCGTGGGCCGTCCCGATCCAGGACCATGGCCCGGATCAGGTCCTCGAACAGCTGGGTCTCGCTCGGCTTGAAACGCTTGACCAGACCGAAATCGAGGAAGGTCACCCTGCCGCCCGGGTTGAACAGGTAGTTGCCGGGATGGGGATCACCGTTGAAGGCGTGCAGCCGGTAGATCGAACCGAACGAGAAGCGGAAAATGGTCTCGGCCGCCAGGTTCTTCTCTTCCTGACTCCAGGTGAGCAGCTCATCGAACGACGACCCGACCGCCAGGTCCGTGGTCAGCACTCGGGCTGTCGAGAGGTGATCGATGACGTGAGGCACGTGGATGAACGGGTGACGATCGAAGAAGTCTGCGTAGTAGCGCTGATTCCTGGCCTCATTCTCGTAGTCGAGCTCCTCGAAGAGCCGGTCCTTCAGTTCTTGGACCACCGGGCCCGCTTCCAGTCCCGGGAACAGCGAGGCCAACGCACCGAAGATGAGATCGGCGTTCTGCAGATCGGAACCGACCGCTTCGGCGACCCCCGGATACTGCACCTTGACCGCCACCGCGCGTTCGTCGAAGGTGATGGCCCGGTGGACTTGTCCGATCGAAGCCGAGGCCAAAGGCATCGGATCCCACTCCAGGAAGAGCTGATCGAGTGGTTGTCCCAGCTCGCGTTCGATGGTCTCGGCCGCCAACTCGGCGCTCATCGGCGGGGCGTCGGCCTGCAACGATGCGAGGGTCTGGCGGACGTGGTCGGGCAGTCCGGTGTCGATGTAGCTGGCCATCTGACCCAGCTTCATCATCGCTCCCTTCATGTTGCCGAGCTCCGCTGTGACGTCGGCCGCGGTCCGCATCTGGAACTCGGTGTCCAACTCCACCTTCCGCTCGGCCGATGCAAAGGTCTTGCGAGCCTGGGTAAGCGCATAGCGACTGCCGCCCCGGGCCCCGAGCCGAGCCAGGCGGAGGTTGCGGGTCAGCCGTCGCCCGCCGACGACGACCGAAGGTCGGGTGGGCATCGAGCCCTTCACTCGTCTGCGGGACAGACCGACACCGAGGGCTGCGAGTGCGCCGACCCCGGCGCAGGTGGTGACGAACGAGGTCTTTGGCACCACTGGATCGTACGGGGCGGAGTCACGTCCCGGTGAGACCCGGTGGCCGCGACGCCGAAACCACCTAGCATCTGACCGGAATGATCTCGTTGGCAACTCCCCGCCTGGTGCTGCGTCCCTGGACCGATGCCGACATGGAGACCTTCGTCGAACTGTGCACCGATCCCGAGGTCATGGCGTTCATCGGGGATGGATCGCCCCGAACCAGAGCCGAAGCCGAGGCCCGCTTCGCACGCCTCGTGCCCAGTTGGGAAGCCGACGGTTTCGGCCTGCTTGCCATCGAGGAGATCGACACCGGAGCCGTCGCCGGCTTCGTTGGACTGGGCGTACCCGACTTCCTGCCCGAGATGCTTCCTTCCGTCGAGGTCGGGTGGCGACTTCTTCCGTCGTTCTGGGGTCGCGGCTTGGGCACCGAGGCAGCCGCCGCCATGGTCGATTGGGCCGTCGGCCAGCCCACCATCGACGAAGTGATCGCCATCATTCGGATCGAGAACAGCCGTTCCCACCGCATTGCCGCCAAACTGGGAATGGACCGCCGCCGCCGAACCATCATTCCCGGACATCGGGTATGGGTCGACGTGTACGGGGTTTCGGCCGCCCAATGGGCGCAACACGGCGGAGCCGAACTCGAGTTCTCGACCGACGATCCTCGGGGGCCCGCCTCGGGCGACGCACGTCCATGAGCAGGTGGACGGCAGCGGCCGCACGGCTTCGGGCCATCGTCCCGTTCGTGCGCAAGTTGAGCGCCACCGAAGTGGATCGATACGACGTGATCAGTCGAGACCTGGCCCGCCGCGTGTGGCTGATCCGTGTGCCCATCCTGCCCGGCGGGTACGCAGGCATGACGATCGGGCGCGTGGTCTTCCTGGCTCGACGTACTGCGCCGGAGACACCGAGCACTCTGCTCGCCCACGAGTTGGTGCACGTCCGCCAGTTCAGCGAGCTCGGCATCCTGCGTTTCGCGTGGCGCTACAACCTTGCCTTTGCCCAAGGACTGTGGCGACTACGGAGTTGGAACGGTGCCTACCGGGCGATTCCGGCCGAGGTCGAGGCCCGTCAGCAGGCCGGCGCCTGGGCCATTCGAGCATTCCGGGACGCCGAACGAGCCAGCGACCGCGGTGTTCCGCCGCGGTCCGACGACCTCAACTGATCGGAATCGTGAACGACACGACGGCACCGCCCTCGTCGCGATTGGCCGCCGTGCACGTACCGCCGTGCAGTTCGACGATCGTCCGGGCGATCGACATCCCCAGTCCAACAGCCCCCGACCGATCGCCGCGCCGGAAGCGCTCGAAGACGTGTTCGATCATGCCGGGATCGAATCCCGGGCCGTCATCGGCGATCTCGACCCGAGCCGCGCCGCGAGCCCCGAGGGTCGATCCCGATTCGAGACAGGTCGACAGCGTCACCTTGTCGGCTCGCGCCGCCGCATTGCGGGTGAGATTCTCGATCACCTGCCGCATCAGGTTGTAGTCGGCGTCGACCACGACAGCCTCGCTCGGCGATGCCTCGATCATCACCCCATCGACCCGGACCGAAGCGACCACTTCCTCCACCAACAGATCGAGCCGGAGCGGAGCGAAACGAGGGGTGGCCTGACCGGCTTCCAGCCGAGCGAACTCGAGCAACTCACCCACGCTGGCCCCCGCCCGTTCGGTTGCCTCCAGGATCTCCGACAACGACTCGCGGTACTCCAACGGTGAACGTTCACGAGCCAGAGCATGACCAGACGACGCCTGGATGACCGACAGCGGGGTTCGCAGTTCGTGGGCGGCATCGGCGATGAAGTCTCGGTTGACCAGATGAGCACGGGCAATGGGAGCCTGGGCTCGCCCCGTGGCCCACCACGTGACGGCACCGGCGAGACCGCTGAGCAGTGCCGCCGTCAGCGCCCACCGTATCCGGGCCGTCCCGATGGCATCCTGTTGTGGCTGACGATCCACCACGGTGACCAGGACTTCGTCGCCGCCGATCCAGCGAGCCGCTGCGAACCAGGGCCCGTCGAACTCGTACTCCCGGGTCGACGAGCCGCCGAAGGCGGAATCGGCGAGGCTGAGCAAGGGGGCATCGGTCCAGGTCTCGCCCAGGGGATTCGACCATCGGTCCGCCACGTTGACCTGCCAGGTGTTGGGGGGCGGTTCCACTTCGTCGGTTCGGAACATCAGCAGCGCATCGTTCAGTTGGCCCTGCGCCCAATCGTTGGTCTCGAGCCGGGCCCGATCGGCGGCTCGACCGGCGGCAATGACCGTGAGAGGAGCGACGAGCGCCAGCGCCAGGACGAAGGCTCCGACCGAGAACTGGATGCGTTGTCGTCGGATGGCTCGACTCTGGCGGTCGGCGACGGGCCGGCGGACGGCCTCGGTCGACCGTTGCTCGGTGGAACCTCCACTCGCCTGGTCGGATCCGACCATCAGACCGGACCCATCCGATAGCCGACCCCGCGTACCGTCTCCACCGGATCACCCAGTCCCGGCATCTCGAGCTTTCGACGCAGATTGGCGATGTGGACGTCGACGACGTTGGACAGTCCGTCATAGTTCGCATCCCAGACGTGTTCGAGCAGATCCTCTCGGCGGCACACCTGCCCCGGGTGTCGCAACAGATACTCCAACAGGCTGAATTCACGTGGCGTCAGCGGCACCATGATGGCGCCCCGCCACACCGTGTGTGACGCCGGGTCGAGTCGCACGTCGTCGACCTCGAGCACTGGATGAGCCGAGTCTCGGGGCCGTCGCAACAGCGCCCGGACCCGAGCCGCCAGTTCGGGATACGCAAACGGTTTGGTCAGATAGTCATCGGCCCCTGCGTCGAGGCCAGCCACCTTCTCCGAGAGTCCGTCGCGGGCCGTCAACATCAAGATGGGCGTGCCGGCACCCGCCGATCGAATGGAACGGCAGAAGTCGACGCCGTCACCATCGGGCAGCCCGAGGTCGAGCACCACGAGATCGTAGGAATTGACGGCCAAGGACTCGCCGGCATCGGCGATCGTCGACGCGTGATCGACGGCATGCCCTTCCTCCGACAGTCCGCGAACCAGCACCCGACCCAGGGATGCATCGTCCTCGACCAGCAGAAGTCGCACTGGACCAGTGTCCCATGAAGCGGATGAAGAAGCGATGAAGACCGCCTTCACCATCGGTTCACCAGCGTCCACCTACCTTGCCGACATGGGCCAGGAACTCATCGACCGAGACCCCGAACGGGCTGCCGTCGCTCACCTTTTGCGCCGCTCGGCAATGTGTGCCCACCCGGCTCGCATCGAGGCGCTGACCGACCGGTCGTGGTCCGATGCGGTGGACGATGTCCTGACGAGCAGCATCACGACCGGCACCGAGCCACCCCCGATCTCCGATGACTGGGGCGACACCGTCGGCTGGTGGGTCGATCGCATGGTGGCCGAGGACACGGGCCTCGTCGACCGGATGACCTGGTTCTGGCACGGCCTGTTGACCACCAATGCCTACAAGGTCTCGGAGAGCTCGTTGATCGGGACCCAACTCGCCGTCGTGCGGGGCAACGCCTTGGGCAACTTTCGCCAGCTGCTGCAGGAATTCGTCGTGAGCGGAGCCCTGCTGGAGTACCTCGACGCCTCGTGGTCGATGGCATCGAACCCCAACGAGAACCTGGCACGGGAGCTGATGGAACTCTTCACCATCGGTCGGGGCCACTACAGCCAGGACGATGTCCGGGCCGCGGCGAGGGCCCTGGCGGGCTGGGTTGTCGAGGATGGGGTCGTGGAGTTCCGTCGAGAGAACTCGTTCCGGGCTCCTCTGATCTTCCTCGGACAGCAGGCCGATTGGGACACTGCATCCCTCGTCGATCGCCTGTGCGACCACCCGGCGACGGCGGCTCGAATCGGTGCTCGACTGTGGAGCCAGCTGGTCGGCGTGCCCCTGACCCCGGATGCCGCGAGCGAACTCGGGTCCTGGTGGCAGGAGCGAGACCTCGAGATCATGCCGCTGGTCGAGCGGATTCTCCGCGATCCGGCCTTTGCCGCGTCCACCATGGTGCGACCCCGCAGCGCCATCGAATGGTTCTGTGCACTGCGGGCCGCGACCGGCCTCGACGGCAGCGAATCCTGGTACCTCGACAGCCTCGGCCAGATGCCGTTTCTTCCCCCCAA
>CALACD010000344.1 GCA_937890445.1 uncultured Acidimicrobiia bacterium
CGAGATCCCGTGTGCAGCGGTACTGATCGAGGCGCTGGGCCCGCCCCCGAGATCCGACGAACGCGAGAACCCCGAGGCGTACGAGCGGGCATGGACACGACGTCGGGCCGACATGGTCCGGCGTCCGGCCCGTCATCGGCCGTTGGCAGACCTCGGCGCTGCCGTTGAACGCTTCGCGATCGCCCACCCCCGGCTCGATCCGTCCACGGCCCGCTTCATCGTGGAGAAGAACACCAAGGAGCTGGCCGACGAATCGCGGACGTGGCGGCATGACCCCGAAACCCGGGACTGGTTGGCGGGCCATGACCACGATCGGGCCGAGCAACGCTGGCAGGGCGTGACCTGTCCGGTCCAGGTCGTGCTCGGTGCCGAGGCATGGGAGACCTTCTGGAGCCGGATGGACCTTTTCGCCGACGATCTGGTGGGGCCGATGTCGCCGGCCGAAACCCAACGTCGGCTCGACAAGTTCGCAACTTCGTCCCTGGTGACGGTGCCCGACGCTGGGCACATGGTGCACTACGACCAACCCGACGTGCTGGCCACCATCGTGCGATCGTTCGTCGACGGAAACATCGGCCGCTGAGTCCTCTGCGGCCGATGTCGCCGATTCTGTGGTCAGCCGCCGTTGGCCGCGGCGGCAAAGGCGCGAAGCTCGCGTTCGATGTCACCCATGGGCTGAAAAGCGATCTCGGTGATTCCCTGTTCCGCCAATTGCCCGATTCGGTCCGGCAGGTCAGAGCCGTGGACCGTCAGCGGGGCCACGTGCATCGAGTCCCCGGTCACGATCTGGCGATCGATGTCGTTCATGGTCGTCAGGTGGCCGGTATGGAGCGCCAGGTGACGAGTGCGGGGTTCGATCGCGGTGGCCAGTTCCACGAACGACTCGCCGTTGGGGAGGCTGTCGAGCCGCGCATCGTGCTGTTCCAGGAAGGCGTGATAGGCGACGGCGACACCCGGGCCCGCAGTTTCGATCACTCGAGGTGAGTCGAAGGTCTCGTCCGGATCCATCACCGTTCCGAAGCCGAGCAGAATGACATCGTCGATGTTGCCGTAGTTGGCGTCGGGACGAGGCCTCGAGGTGAACACACCACATGCCATCTCCTCGGCTGCAGCCAGGCCCCGAGGACCGTTCACTCCGAGAATCCAGGGCACGTCGATGGGACGAGCAGTTGCCTGTCCGGTTCCGTGCAACATTTGGGTCGGCGCACCATCGATCTCGACGATCTCTCCCCGGAGTAGCGCTTGCACGTCGGCGACCATCGAAGGAAATGTCTTCCAACTCAGCGGCCGCTGTCCCATGGCTCGTCGACCGGTGAATCCGGTGCCGGCACCGATCACGACGCGTTCGGCACCGACCAATCCGACCAGGGTGGCAATGGCCGACGCAGTGACCATGGGATGACGCAACGACGGAATGAGTACGCCGGGGCCGAGTCGAATGGAGTTGGTCCGGACCGCGGCCAGGGCAAGGGTCATCCAACAATCCAGTTGAAGAGCGGGAGTGTCGTAGACCCAGGCTGTCTCGTATCCCAGGGCCTCGGCCAGGACGATGTGGTCAGGGGTCTCGGGAACGGGCGGGAAGGCGGCGCTGATTTTCATTCCCACTCGATATCAGGAGCGAACGCCGAATCGGGAATCGAGCGCGCCAGGAGCTGACCCGAGACCGCACGCGACGACGTCCGAATCACCCGCCGTGGTTCGGACGCCGCTGTCGCGAAAACTCTCTTCATAAGGGGAGAATGAAGTGGGCTTTTCGGAGACCTCCGTCACCATTGAGCGGTTGCCTCTTGGAGAAGGAACCTAGACGGCGCATGTTTCGGGCCCGTTACCGGAACGTCAACGTTGAACGATGCTGTTCCCGTTGCGGCGGCCAGTGCTTTGTATGCTCCCAAGGCTGCCAACTGCCGTGGAGTGCAACGATGGGATTTCCTTCCGACCTCGAGATCGCCCTGGGCGCAACCCTCGCGCCCCTTGGTGCGATCGCCGAGGCCGCTCGCATCCCCCAGGAATTTCTCGAGCCCTATGGTTCCGGGGCAGCCAAGATCAATCTCGACGCCACCCAGGCCATGGCCTCGCTGCCCCGAGCGAAGTACGTGGTGGTCTCGGCCATCACTCCCACACCACTGGGCGAAGGCAAGACCACGACGACGGTTGGCCTGGGACAGGCCTTCACCCACATCGGCAAGTCGGCCACGATTGCCATTCGACAGCCGTCCATGGGCCCGACCTTCGGGATCAAAGGGGGTGCGGCTGGAGGCGGGTACAGCCAGGTGGTGCCGATGGAGCTCCTGAACCTCCACCTGACCGGCGACATGCATGCAGTGACGGCTGCCCACAATCTGTGCGCGGCGGCATTGGACGCGCACATCTACCATGGCAATGCGCTCGGTCTCGACCAACACAACCTCACCTGGCGCCGCGTCCTCGACGTCAACGACCGATCGTTGCGGAATCTGGTGATCGGGTTGGGGGGAAGGCTGGACGGCATCCCCCGAGAGAGCGGTTTCGACATCACTGCAGCATCGGAGGTCATGGCAACGCTGGCGTTGTGCACGTCGCTCCAGGATCTCCGGGTTCGCCTCGGCCGCATCGTGCTGGGCTACACCCCCGACGGCGACCCGGTCACGGCCGAGGACCTCGAGGTGGCAGGAGCCATGACGGTGATTCTCAGAGAGGCCATCAAGCCCAACCTGATGCAGACCCTCGAACACACACCAGCCCTCGTTCACACGGGTCCATTCGGCAACATCGCCACCGGCAACAGCTCGATCGTCGCCGATCAGATCGGCATCCACACCGGGGACTTGCTGATCACCGAGGCCGGATTCGGGGCCGACATGGGAGCCGAACGGTTCTTCAACATCAAATGTCGAACGTCGGGACTGGCACCCGATGCCGCCGTGCTGGTTGCCACGGTGCGAGGGTTGAAGGCGCATTCGGGTCGGCACCACATCGTGGCTGGTCGCCCGCTACCTCCCGAAATCCTCCGGGAAAATCCCGACGAGGTCCATGAGGGTGGTGCGAACCTCCGCAAGCAGCTGGAGAACATGATCATGCACGGATGCACACCGGTGGTGGCCATCAACGTGTTCCCCGCTGATCATCCGGCCGACATCGCCGCTGTGTCGGAGATCGCTGCTGAGTTCGGAGCCCGGTCGGCGGTGTCGACGCACTTCTCCGACGGTGGGCGTGGTGCGACCGAACTGGCCGAGGCGGTGGCCGACGCCGCCGATGAGTCGAGTCAATTCCAGCTGCTGTACCCCGACGAGCTTGCCTTGGAAGAAAAGATTCGTGTCATCGCCCAGCGGGTCTACGGAGCCGACGACATCGAGGTGAGTCCTCGAGCGGCCCAACAGCTCGCAACCTATGAGCGGGCCGGGTTCGGGCAGCTTCGCGTCTGTGTTGCCAAGACGCATCTGTCGATTTCCTCCGACCCGACGCGCAAGGGTGCGCCCACGGGGTGGACGTTGCCGGTGCGCGAGGTCCGGGCCTCGGTTGGTGCGGGGTTCGTCTATCCCATCTGTGGGGACATGCAAACGATGCCCGGGTTGGGGGCAACGCCGGCGCTCCAACGCATCGACATCGACGACGAAGGCAACATCGTGGGGCTTTCGTGAACCATCCGGATCCGATGGCTGGGTGACTGCACCATCGCGCAGCTGACAGTAGACGACACATCGGCTAAGAAGTCCGAGTGAGCCTGTTCGTCCAACGGATCTTCGATGCACTTTCCAACGGTGCCGTCTACGCATCGTTGGCCGTTGCCCTCACCATGCTCTTCCGCGCCAGCGGTATTCTGAACCTCGCCCAAGGTGAAATGGCCATGTTCTCGGCCTACATCGCCGCCCTCTTGCGCAGCGACACAACGCAACGAGCCTCGGGCTCGACGCCACCCCGCCCCTTTCCCGGCTCTGGCTTCTTCAGCCAGTTCGGCACTCCGTGGCCGGTGTGGGCTGCCATTCTCGGGGCCATGGTCTTCGGTGCGGTGCTGGGTGCTGTCGTCCAGCGCTTCATCATCCAACCGATCCGGAGCAACGACCCGCTTCCGGCGGTGGGAGCGACACTGGGTCTGTTCCTCCTTCTGCGGGGCCTGGCGGTGAAGTGGTGGGGAGGCTCGCTGCGCGAGGTCGGATCGCCGTTCCCCAACGGGAGCGAGGATCGCTTCCTCATTCTCGGCGGTCGTTTGCGTTTCGAGACGATCGGGGTGGTGGTCACGCTTCTGGGAGCTCTGGCCATGCTGTGGATGCTGCAACGACGAACCAAGATCGGTCTGGCCTTTCGGGCCCTGATCTCCAATCCGACCAGCGCCGAGTTGGTCGGCATCCGCGTCGGATCCGTGTTGATGTTCGGCTGGGCAGTTGCGGCCGCTCTCGGAGCGCTCGGTGGCGGTCTGGTGGCCGGACAGCTCCGGGTCGGGCCGAACATGATGGCTCGGTTGCTGGTCTTCGCCCTGGCGGCCGCCATTCTCGGAGGTCTGGGCAATCCAGTGGGGGCCGTGATCGGGGGCTTTGCCTTCGCGCTCCTCGAGACGATGCTCGTCGGCTACG
>CALACD010000345.1 GCA_937890445.1 uncultured Acidimicrobiia bacterium
CCGTTCGCGCAGCTCCAGGTGCATCGCGGCCAGATCGAAGCCCCGGAACTGATCGACGGTGACCACCGCGACCGGTCGGGCCAGGTCCGACATGACGGCGACCTCGTTGGCCCGGAAGATGGGGGCGACCGGATTGACCACGGCACCGATGTGCTCGAGAGCCAGCACGGCCAGCAGGAATTCCCGCCGGTTCGGCAGCTGTACCTGCACGACATCGGCCGGTCTCACGCCCAACTCGAGAAAACCCCGTCCGAGCTGATCGACCAGTTCGACAGCGTCGCTCCAGCTGAGCTGACCGTGACGATCGATCACCAGGGGGGCATCACCGCATTCACCGGCCCGGGTCCGCAGCCGGTCGTACAGGTACTCGTCGGTCCACTGCCCCGACGCCGTCATCTCGTCGATGAAGGTCTTGGTCAACATCGTCTCGAAGAACATGGGCTCCTACTCTCTCTCCTGATCGTCCTGTCGCCGTCGGGCAAGGGTAGGGCTCAGCGCCCCTCGAACACCGGCTCGCGCTTGTCGACGAATGCCTGTGATGCTTCCTTGTGATCCTGGGTCGTGCCCGTGTGACGATGATGGGTCGACTCGAGTTCGAGCGTCGTCATGAGATCGCCGGTGACCGACCGGTTGATGTTCTCCTTCATGTACCGGTAGGCAATGGGCGGACCGGCGGCCAGACGAGCGGCCATGTCCTGCCACGTCGCCTCGAAGTCCTCGGCACCGACGACCCGGTTGACGATGCCCAGATCGAGTGCGGTGGCCATGTCCATCCTCTCGGGAAGGAAGTAGAGCTCCTTGGCCTTGGCCGGTCCGACCAGTTGGGTGAGGAACCAGGTGCCTCCGTAGTCACCGGCCAGTCCGACCCGGGCGAACGCCGTTGTCATGACAGCCGTGTCCACGGCCACCCGCAGATCACAGGCCAGGGCCAGGGAGAGTCCGGCACCGGCTGCCGCTCCGGGTATCGCGGCCAGGGTCGGCTTGGGCATGTTGAACAACACGCCAGAGGTGTTCTTGTGACTGAGCCGCTGTTCGTGGACACCGACGTCCCAGGACGCTGCTCCCCCGCCGGCGCCGTCTCCCTCGGCGAAGCCCTTCACGTCACCGCCGGCGCAGAAGGCGCCGCCGGCCCCGGTCAACACCACGCAGCGGACATCGTTCGCAACCTCGACGTCGGCAAGGGCGAGGGCCAGACCACTCAACATGTCGTCGGTCATGGCATTGCGCCGTTCGGGCCGATTCATGGTGATCACGGCGACGCCGTGGTCGTCGACTTCGGCGCTGAGATGCTCGGATCCGGTCTCGATGCTTCGTGCCATCTGGTTTCCCCTACTCGTTGATCGGTGCCCAGCATCGCTCAGCGGCGATGCCGAACCAAATTTCGCCCTCACCGAAGTCGACACGGGAAGTCGACACGGGAGGTGCAGTAGCGGAGGTTCAGTACCGGATGTCCTCGTTTCCCGTGATCCGCCAGGAGCGGGTCGCGGTGTGGCTCGTCTCCCACTCACCAACGGTGTCGTCGATGGAATCGATGGTCCACATGTCCGCAGTGCTGGCCGTATCGGCCTGGGTCCATTCCTGATACCGACCGACACGGTTGCCCCCGATCCAGTACACCTGCGCGGTTGCCGGGCAGTCCTGGGCACAGAGCCAACCGACAAGTGGTGAGACGTTGGCCGGATTCCACACGTCGAACGATCCATCCTCGGGTTCCTTGATGCGCTCGCCGAGGCCGGGGGTGGCCAACGTCATGCGAGTTCGAGCGCTGGGGGCAATGGCGTTGACCCGGACGCCATAGCGCTTCAGTTCCCGTGCCGCGATGATCGACATGGTGGCAATCGCCGCTTTGGCTGCTCCATAGTTGATCTGTCCCGGGTTGGAATGAAGACCCGACGTCGACGAGGTGTTGACGATCGAGGCCTTCACGTCGTTGCCGGCCTTGACCTGCTCCCGCCAGTACGCCGCAGCATGACGCATCATCAGCCAGGTCCCCTTCTGGTGCACGTTGATCACGAGGTCGAACTCTTCCTCGGTCATGTTGACCAGCATTCGATCCCGAAGGATGCCGGCATTGTTCACCACGGCATGCAGGTCCCCGAAGGTCTCGACGGCCTGATTGATGATCCGCTGCGATGCCTCCCAATCAGCAACCGAATCACCGTTGGCTACGGCTTCGCCTCCGGCGGCCACGATCTCGGCTACCACCTCATCGGCTGGTCCGAGATCGGCTCCGGTGC
>CALACD010000346.1 GCA_937890445.1 uncultured Acidimicrobiia bacterium
AACGCGTCCTCGGCCGCGACATAGGCCCGCCACGCCTCCTTGTCCGCCTTGAGCTCCTCCAGCGGGATGTAATGGGGGTCGGCGGCGTCGTACTCCTGAATCCTGGCCTCGACCGTGGCCTCCAGATCAAGGGCCTGTTCGAGCGGGGCCGCCGTCTGACGAGCCCGCAACATCGGACTGACATAGAGCGCGTCGATGTGTTCGTCGGCCAGCCAGGACGCCATCGCGTCGGCTTGGCCACGACCCTTGTCGTTGAGCCCCGGGTTGGCGCCGCCTTCGACGTTCTCCACACGCTCGGGGCGTCCATGTCGGATGACGATCAGCTCCATGAGGTGCCGAGCGTAGGCGAAAGGCAAGGCAGTACCCTCTACAGCTTGAACCGTCGCACGAAGATCATCGCCACCATCGGACCGTCCTCGGAGGACGAGCACACACTCGCAGGGATGATCGATGCCGGGATGAACGTTGCGCGGCTCAATCTGTCGCACTCCACGTTGGAAGAAGGCCTCGAACGTTTCGCCCGCATCCGAAGCGTGGCTGCACAACGACGGTGCGAGATCGGCATTCTGGCCGACCTTCCCGGCCCCAAGGTCCGACTCGGTTCCTTCGACGAGGTGCGGTATCTCGAAAGCGGAGCCACCGTGAACCTCGAGCCCGGCCCGGGACACAGTTCGGGCAACCGATTCTTCGTCGACTACGAGACACTGCTGGAGGACGTTCACCTGGGAGACCGTCTCACGATCGGCGACGGAGCGATCGTCTTGGCCATCACCGAGAAGACGCCCGACGGCCTCGTGGCCGAGGTGCTCTTCGGGGGCCGCCTCCAAGGCAGGCCGGGGCTCCACATCCCCTCGGACCGGTTGCGAACCACGACGCCCACATCCGAGGACCTCCGTCTACTCGATGCCTTCGTCGAGGTCGGTGTCGACATGGTGGCGGTCTCCTTCGTCCGCTCAGCCCACGACATCCGCCGGGTCGGTCTGGAACCTGCGCCCCGAGGCCCCCTGGTGGTGGCCAAGATCGAGACTCGGGCAGCTGTCGACAACCTCGACGGCATCGTGATGGCATCGGGAGGCGTGATGGTCGCTCGAGGCGACCTGGGCGCAGAGTGCAGCATCGAGGACCTACCTCACCTCCAGAAGGACATCATCGCCCGTTGCATTGCGTTGGGTCGTCCCGTGATCACGGCGACCCAGATGCTGGAGTCGATGGTCACTGCGCCGACGCCGACCCGGGCCGAGGCATCCGACGTCGCCAACGCGGTCTTCGACGGCACGAGTGCCGTGATGCTCTCCGGCGAGACCGCGATCGGCACCAATCCGAGCCTGGTCGTGGCGACCATGGCCCGGATCGCAGCTCGTGCCGACCAGGAGTTCGACTACGCAGGCTGGGCTCACCAGATCAAGCGCGATCGCCTGTCGGAGCCGCAGGGCGTCGACTCGGCAGTGACCGACGTCATGACGATGGCCGCGTGGAGAGCGGCGTCGGAGATGGGTGTGAAGGCAATCCTGTGCCTCTCCCGGTCCGGATTCACGGTTCGGGCCATCGCCCGATTCCGTCCCCATGCTGCGATTCTGGCCTTCAGCCCCGATGAACGCACGGTGCGTCAGCTCACGATGAGTTGGGGTGCCGTTCCCTTTTCCATCGACCGCATGGACGACCTCGAACGAACGCTGAAGGATGCGCTGACCATTGCACGCGACGCCGGCCACGTACGGAGCGGGGACATCGTGGCCGTGCTCGGGGGGAGCAGCGATTCAACCGGTGCAACCGACACGCTGCGCATGGTTCGGTGTCCCTGATCCGCGCCCTGCCGCTGGCCCGAGTGCGGGCTGCGCTCGGTGGCCAACGTCGTATTGCGTTCGTGCTGTCCGGGGGTGGCAGTCTGGGCGCCGTCCAGGTTGGCATGTTGCGGGCCTTGGTCGAGCGAGGCATCCTGCCCGACGTCGTGGTCGGCTGCTCGGTGGGGGCGATCAATGGCGCAGCCTTCGCAGCCGAGCCCGGCATACGAGGTCTGAACCGGCTCGATCGGATCTGGGGGATGCTGTCGGATGGCGACCCCGACATCATGCCATCGGGGCGCTTGCCGCTTGCCGTCCAGATGGCTCGACGCGGTTCCAGCGTGTTCGACCCGGAGATTCTGGAACAATTGCTGGTCGATGAACTCGGGGCTCACCATTTCGACGAGCTCCAGCTGCCCTTCGCCTGTGTGGCCACCAGCGTCCGAGATGCCGACGAGCGATGGTTCGAGGATGGCCCTCTCGTGCCGGCTCTCATGGCTTCGGCCGCCCTGCCCGCCGTCTTCCCGCCGGTGGAGATCGGGGGCGAACTCTTCATCGACGGAGGCGTCGTGCGTGAGGCGCCGGTCGTCCAGGCCGCCGACATGGGGGCCGACGTCATCTATCTGCTCCACGTCGGCCACCTGACCAGTGTGCGCCCGCCTCGTTTCGAACGCCCGATCGATGTGGCCCTCCACGCCTATTGGATGGCCCGACTCCGCCGCTTCGAGGAGGATCTCGAGGAGCTCGGCCAACGATGTACGTTGATTCGTCTGCCCTCGGGGTCCGCTCCCGGCGTCCGCTTCGATGACTTCTCCCAGGGTCGGGCTCTCGCCGACCGGGCCCATGTGGCGACCCGGCATTTCCTGGATACGGGTGAGACCCTCGAGCCCGTCGACATCGGTACGCTCGAGGAATGAGCCAACAGGTCAACCTCACCGGTTCCGGACCGCCGGAAACGATCCTCGTGCCCGAACCAGCGGCGCACCTTGCCGAACTCGACGCCGCTCTGGCCGTCGCAGCCCACGAGCGCCGAGCCGCCGTGGCCAAGGTGGTCGCCGACCATCCCCGTTTCCTCGATGCGTGGGCTCGACTCGCCGAGTTGGGGCGCGACGACATCGAACGCTACGCGGCCTATCGCGTCGGCTATCACCGTGGGCTGGACACGCTTCGCCAGAACGGGTGGCGCGGATCGGGCTACGTGCGTTGGGTTCACGAGTCCAACCGTGGCTTCCTCCGAGCGCTCGACGGCCTGAGGCAGGCAGCAGCCGCCATCGGCGAGGTCGACGAGGAAGAACGCATCGAGCACTTCCTTCGCCAACTCGATCCCGCGGTCAACGAATGGTCGACCCCGACTCCGTGATGTCGATCGGCACGCAGGGTGCCGATTGCATCGCGTCCGGCACCCTCGCGGCTGGTGTTCTCTGCGGTGGGATGAGTCGGCGCTTCGGCATCGACAAGGCGATCGCGCCCGCCGGTCGGCTCTTGCTCGGTCAGCGGGTGATCACGGCCTGTCGGGATGCCGGCATCGATCCGGTCGTTGCACTGGGCGGCTCGTTCGGGCGCCAACTCGGTGTGCCCGTCATCGCCGATACCGACCCCGGAGCCGGACCTCTGGCGGCAGTGTCCGGGGCATTGCGTTGGGCCGGTGTCGGATGGGTTCTCGTCGCTCCCTGCGATCTGCCGCTTCTCACCGCCGAGCACGTCCGAGCGCTCACCGCCGAACTGCACCCGGATCGGGCTGCTGTGGCCTGCGTCGCCGACCGCCCCCAACCGTCGCTCGCCGTCTGGCCTGCGTCCTGGGCCCGACGGATGCGCACTGCAGTGGGCGACGGTCAGCGCTCCTTCCGTGCCGCGCTGGAACTCGGCGACTGGGACCCTGTTCCACTGCCGATCGAGGCATTGGAGGACGCTGATGACCCCGTGACCCTGGAACGACTTCTCCAGCGATCGGAACCAACGGTCCTGTAGCGCCCACCAGCTCACGAATCCGGGGTTCCGCCCCCGAGAGCCTAGGATGATCGGTCGTGGCCGATCTCATCACCGATCCTGCTGAACTGATCGATGTCATTCGTGACGCGTCCCGAGCTGATCGTTACGCCATCGACACCGAATTCCATCGCGAGCGCACCTACTACCCGCAGGTCGCGCTGATTCAGCTGGCGTGGGAACGCGAAGTCGTCCTGATCGACCCTCTGGCCCTCGATCTGCATCCCCTGTCCGAGTTGTTGGACGGCCCGGGACTCTGTGTGTTCCATGCCGGCCTCCAGGATCTCGAGGTACTCGACCTCGCCACCGGCACCGTTCCCACTCGAATGTACGACACCCAGATCGCAGCCGGCTTCCTTGGCATCTCCAGCGGATCCCTGGCCTCCCTCCTGGACACGTTCATGCAGGTCACCGTACAGAAGGGCGACCGGCTCACCGATTGGCTGCAACGGCCGCTGACCGCCGACCAGCTCCGGTATGCAGCGGGCGACGTCGACAACCTGCTCGAACTCACCGACATCCTGAACGAGCGATTGGCGGCCCAGGGCCGGATTGCGTGGGCAGAAGAGGAGTCGGAACTCCAGCGCCTCAAGCATCGCAATCGTCGGCCGCCCGAAGACGCCGTGCAGCGCATCAAAGAGGCTCGGAGCCTCAAGGGCAAGGCTGCCAGGGTGGCCCGTGCCGTCGCAGAATGGCGCGAACGGCGAGCAGCAGCACTGGATCTACCGGTACGCCAGGTGCTGCCTGACCTGGCTGTGGTTGCCGTGGCCCAGCGGGCACCGACCAGCGTCAGCGAACTCGAATCGCTACGGGGCCTGGATCGTCGCCATACCCGCAACGGGGCGGCCGAGGAGATCCTGACTGCAGTTCAGGCCGGGCTTCGCGCTCCTGCCGATGCACCGCCGCCGGCCCGTCAACCGGAACTACCTCGCGAGCTGCGTCCCGTCGTGACGTTGGTGACGTCGTGGATTGGCCAACTGGCACGCGACAACAAGCTGGACCCCTCGCTGCTGGCGACACGAGCCGATGTCGAATCGATTCTGCGACAGGAGCGAAGCGGCCGTCTCACCACCGGCTGGAGAGCGGAACTGGTGGGTATGCCGATCCAGCAGTTGGTCGATGGTGAAGCCGCGTTGGCCTTCGACGAGGGTCGATTGGTACTCGAGGCGCGAAATCATACATCGATCGCCATTCAACGCAATTAGAAGCAGCTTGTCTCCTGGGTTCGCAGAACAGGCGAGAGGCGCCCTAGACTGAAGTCTCCCCGTAGTCCGTTCTACGGTCTGCCACTTGCAGCAATTCTCTAGGAGCGTGTCCCGTGAAAAAGGGGCGTCACCGCCGATACGAAGAGGCTCGAGCACTGAAGCGTTCGAGCAATGACGACATCGAAGGCCTCTTCGACCGTCTCGATGAAGATCCCTTCGACCTTCCTGTCACCGCCGAAGCCAGCCGTCTGAACGAAGACGACGACTCCTACGACGACCGGTACAAGGACTAGACCACACCCGGTGGCCCGCCACCGGTCTCGTCCAGGATTTCTCCCAGTCGAACGATCTCGGACTCCAACACGATGCCGACGAAGGCGCCGTTGGAGTCCGTGACGGCGATCATCTCGCCGCCGCTCTCATCCATGGCGGCTACCACATCTCGCAGGGTCCATGATGGGGTCGCGGAGGGAACTCCGGTATCGACCACTTCGGCAACCGTGCGAGTCTCCCATTCCTCGCGGTCGATCTGCGCACAGTCCTGCACCGAGCAGAGGCCGATGTAGGT
>CALACD010000347.1 GCA_937890445.1 uncultured Acidimicrobiia bacterium
GTGACAGAGAGATCGTGGTGACAGAGAGATCGTGGTGACAGAGAGATCGTGGTGACAGAGAGATCGTGGTGATGAACCCGGTTCGAGAGTTCCTGGCCGAGCCCGCGGTGGCCGACCCGCCGGCTCGGACTCGCCGCGACCTGATGGTGCTGGGCGCCATCGTCGCCTCGGCGCTGACCGAAACCGCCATCCGCACCGACCTGGGGCTGCCTGCCATCGAGCTCTTGGTCTGCCTCGGTGTGGCGGCGACGGTGCTGTGGCGGCGTACCCACCCGCTTCTCATGACCGCCCTTGCCTTCGGCGCCGCCAACGCGATGAGCCTCCTGGGCGCCCTGTTGGACAAGGCACCGCTCGGTCTCTACACCACCGCCATCGTCCTGGTCTTGCCCTACGCGCTGTTCCGTTGGGGGTCGGGTCGTCATGCCGCCGTCGGCGCGATCGTGATGTTGTCGGCCTGGCTGATCGGCATCACCACCGATCCGGGACCCGTGGGCGAGGCCATCGGCGGCTTCATCGTGCTCACGGTTCCGGCCGAGCTGGGCTTGGTGGTCCGCTATCGGGAATCGGCCCGGGATCGGGAGATCGAGGAGATTCGGTTGCGAGAACGTGAACAGCTGGCCCGAGAACTCCACGACACCGTCGCCCATCACGTGTCGGCCATTGCCGTCCAGGCCCAGGCCGCCCAGGCCATCGCCCCCACCCGACCCGATGCAGCCCTGGAGATCCTGGCCGTCATCGAAGAAGCGGCATCACGCACGCTGACCGAGATGCGGGCCATGGTCGGCACGCTGCGGCGTGGCGACGATGCCGAACTTGCTCCCCAACAGGGCATCGCCGACCTCCACCGTCTGGCCCAGGTCGCGGCCGACGGGTTCCGCGTGCAGGTCGAATGTTCGGGCCGCCTCGAGTCCCTGGAACCAATGGTCGACGGTGCCGTCTACCGGATTGCCCAGGAGTCGGTCACCAACGCGGTGCGCCACGGGCGGGGTGCCACCCACCTCGACGTGCGGGTCGTCGGGCTGGACGACTGCGTACACCTGACGATTCGCAACGATGGCGGGCTCGTCCAACCCGAACCGATCGGCGCTGCCGCCGGCTTCGGCCTGCTGGGGATGTCGGAGCGGGCCAAGCTGCTGGGTGGCACCTTCCACGCCGGGCCCCGACCCGAGGGCGGTTGGCAGGTCTCGGCCGTGTTACCGAAGGCAGCGATGGGCGAGTTCGAGCGATGATCCGTGTGCTCGTCGCCGATGATCAGGATCTGGTTCGAACCGGTCTGGCCATGATCCTCGACGCCCAACCCGGCATCGAGGTCGTCGGCCAAGCCGCCGATGGTCGAGAGGCCGTCACGCTGGCTCGTCATCTTCGCCCCGACGTGTGTCTGTTCGACATCCGCATGCCGGAACTGAACGGTATCGAGGCCACCCGTCTGCTGGCCGGTCCCGGGGTCGACGACCCGCTGGCCGTCGTCGTCATCACCACCTTCGATCTCGACGAATACGTGCACGGTGCGCTGAAGGCCGGGGCCCGAGGCTTCCTGCTGAAGGATGCCGGGGCCGACCTGCTGGTGCAGGCCATCGAGGCCGCAGCGGCCGGTGATGCCCTGATCGCGCCCAGCATCACGGCCCGACTGCTGGAAGCCTTCGCCGACGTCCAGTCCGGCATCGCCCCCGTGCAACCCATCGAACCCCTGACCACGCGAGAAGAAGAGGTACTGCTGACGGTGGCCCGTGGCTTGACCAACGGCGAGATCGCCCTCGAACTCCACATCAGCCTCAGCACGGTCAAGACCCACCTGGCCAGCCTGATGAACAAGCTCGGCGCTCGCAACCGAGTGGAGATCGCCATGTGGGCCTACGAGACCCGGCGGGTGCGCTGATTCCCTCCGAACCGTGTGCACGTCGGTTCGCGGGGCGAACACATATGCACACAGTTCATCGGCTGGCCACAGTTCATCGACTCGACACAGCGAGGGAACGGTGGGGAAACGGTGGGGAAACGAGCTCGTCGTCGGTCACGGCATCGACCCCGACCTCATCGAGGACATGCACCGGGTCAGCCTCGACTTCTTCCTGTCGCCGGCCGACCTGAAGGACCGGTACGAGGTCCCGCCCGATGATCCGACGATTCGCGGCTTCTACAAGACGGCGTCCTACGTCGCCGCCTCCGACGACGTGGCCACGGCTCCCGATCTGTGTCAGCTGTACACCACCAATCGTCTGGGCGATGCCGGGGTCGCGTCCGTCGAGGTCTTGGGTGACGAGTTCGCCGTGTGGTCGAGGCCGAACGTGTGGCCCACCGAGATTCCCGGATTCGAACCGACCTGGCGTCGGTACTACGCAGCGCTGGAGGCCCTTGCGACCGAGATCATGCGACTGTTCGCGCTCGGTCTCGACCTGGACGAGCGCTTCTTCGACGACAAGGTCGACGATCACATCACCAACCTCGTCGCCAACTACTACCCGCCGGTCGACGACGAACCCCTCGACGGGCAGTACCGGAAGGGACCGCACAGCGACTGGGGAACGCTCACGGTGCTGTTTCAGGACGACACCGGCGGGCTGGAGGTGTTGGACCGCGACACCGACGAGTGGCTGAGCGTGCCCGTCGTACCCGGATCGTTCGTGGTCAACATCGGTGACCTGATGGCGGTCTGGACCAACGATCGGTGGCAGTCGACCAAGCATCGGGTGCAGGTGCCCCCCGTCACCCGCCGGTCACCTCGGGCGCCTATCTGCTGGAGAAGATTCGCGCCGCCTATGGGTGACGGCCCATCGTAGGTCAGTCGGCGTTGCCGACCTCGGCATACTGGCGCTGGTAGCTGGCCATGTCGAAGTAGTCACGCCACAGGGTGATCTTGCCCGCAGCGTCGAGTTCGAACACGCCGGCCACCGGCAGCTCGAGCCATCCGCCCGAGAAACGAAAGCGGTCGACCCGCTCGTTGTAGACGACGTTGCCGACCGCGTCCTGACGGACGATCTGCCAGTCGACCTCCTCGGCGGCGTCGACGAACCCGTGCAACGCCTTGGCCACTGCCTCTGGTCCCACGATGGGGCGCATCGGCATGTTCTCGTACGAGATCGACTCGCTGAGCGCAGCGACGGCAGCATCGATGTCCTTGCGTTCGATGGCCTGGAGGAACGATGTCACGATCTGGTCACTGGTCATGGCCAGAACCTAGCCGGACCTCGTCTGGTCGGCTGCGTGACGACTCGAGCGGCCCGCCTTGGGCCGTTCGGCCCCTTTCTCGGCCGTGACTCTTTGGGCGGGGTCGGTCCGACCCGATGCTTCTGACGGGTCGCAGCGTGCGCCCGAGGAAGCAATGGTTGGACGTTCACAACAGCACAGCGGCGGGGCGGGGTGGTGGACCGGTCGCGCCCTGGTGCTGTTCCGGGCGCTTCTGGTCGCAGCCGTCGTGTCGTCGACGCTGACGGCGCTCGAACCCGAGCCAGCGAGGGCTGCCGGGACCGACCTGTTGATGGTGACCGGCGACGGCACACTCGGCTTGGCGCGAGACGCCGATCGGGCAGCCTTGTTCACCTCGTTCGGGTACACGGTCACCGTGGCCGACGACGACGCAACGCAACCCACCCTCGACGCGCTCGCGGCGACCAACGACGTGATCTTCCTGGCGAACAGCGTGTCCTCGTTCTCACTGGTGCAGGAGCGCGTCCGCAATCTTGACATCGGCATCGTCTCGGAAGACACCGGCACCTGGGGCGGGCTGATGTTCTCGGCCAGTTCCCCGTCGGGTATCACCACCAACACCGACCTGAACTTCGTCGGGGCCGTCCCCGGTGTGGGTCCTTCCCCTGTCGGATTGGCGGCGGTGTACTCGCCGTCCTCGGGATTGTCGTACTGGTCCAGCGGCACCACGGCGTTGCCTGCGGGCGCTGACGTCCTGGCCGAAACCCCGGGTGCTCCGAACAACGACGCACTCTTCATCGTCGAAGCCGGCGGAGCCCTGTACTCCGCCAACACGGCGGCGAACCGCCGGGTGTTCTCACCCTTCGGAAACTCCGAGGTCTCGCAATGGACGGCGACGACGACCAGCCTGATGCAGGACCTGTTGCTGTGGACGGCCGAGGGAAGCACCTGTGTGGACTCCGATGCCGACGGCCTGTGCGATGACCAAGAAGACGCCAACACCGATCTCGACAACGACCCGGCCACCAACCCCGGGCCCGATACCGACGGCGACACGGTGCCGAACCACCTCGATGCCGACGACGACGGTGATGGCACCCCCACCGCCAGTGAGAATGCCGACCCCAACGCCGACGGCGACCCACGCGACGCCCTCGACTCGGATCGTGACGGCCAACCCGACTATCTCGACGTCGAAGCCGGGCCCTCGACCACGCCCATCGCCGCAGAGCAGAAGATCAGCGACATCGTCGGCGGGTTCGGCGCCACTCTCGACGACGAGGACGGCTTCGGCATGAGCGTCGCAAGTGTCGGCGACCTCGACGGCGACGGCGTCAACGACCTCGCCGTCGGCGCCCGCTTCGACGACGACGGCGGCCTCGACCGTGGTGCTGTCTACGTCCTGTTCCTCAACGCGAACGGAACAGTCAGAGCAGAACAGAAGGTCAGTTCGACCAGTGGCGGGTTCGGGGCTGGGATCGACGACGGCGATCGGCTCGGCGGCTCGGTCGCACGATTGGGCGACCTCGACGGCGACGGCATCAACGACATCGCCGTCGGCGCCGACCTCGATGATGACGGCGGCCTCGACCGCGGCGCCGCCCACATCCTCTTCCTCAACCCCAACGGCACCGTCAAAGCCGAACAGAAGATCTCCTCCACCACCGGCGGCCTCACCGGCCCCCTGGACAACACCGACTACTTCGGCACCTCGGTCGCAGGCCTCGGCGACCTCGACCGCGACGGCACCCCCGACCTCGCCGTCGGCGCCCACAACGACGACGACGGCGGCAGCAATCGCGGTGCGGTCTACATCCTCAACCTGTCGGCAGCCACCATCGCCGTGAACTCGACCGGGGACGCGTCCGACAACAACCCCGGTGACGGTTTCTGCGCTACGGGCGGTACCAACGCCTCGGGCGATCCTGAGTGCAGCCTGCGGGCCGCCATCGAGGAAGCCAACGCATCCGCTGTAGTCGACGCCATCCACTTCGACATCCCGGCGGCGGACGCGGGTCATACGGGCGGTGTCTGGACCATTTCTCCCAACACGGCGCTGCCCAGCATCACCGACACGGTGACACTCGATGCCACCACACAGAGCGGCGCCACCGCCAACACGGCGGCCTTCCCGGCCAACGTCAACAGTTCGCTGGCCGTCAGGCTCTCCGGTTCACTGCTGACCGGAACCGACGAGGACGGTCTGGGCATCGCCGGCAGCGGTGCCGATGGCTCGGTCATCCGTGGTTTCTCCATCACCGATTTCGACGACCTCCAGGACGAGGCGATCCTGATCTGGGACTCGTCGAACAACGTGATCGCCGGCAACCACATCGGCGTCGGCCCGTCGGGCACGACCACCGGCGGGAACACGGGCGCCCTCTATCTGGGTGGCGCCGTGGCAGCCGACAACCGGATCGGTGGGACGAGCCCGGCCGATCGCAATCTGGTTGCCGGCAACCTCGACTACGGGATCGGTCTCGGGGCTTCGGTTGCGGACCTGCTGATCCAGGGCAATGACATCGGTCTTCTGGCCAACGGCACCCCAGCAGCGAACGGCGCTTATCAGGTCTTCGCCCAGGATGGCGCAACCGCAGTGGTCGGTGGCACCACGGCCGGTTCGGGCAACCGGATCGCCAACGGCTATGCCGGTGTTGGTCCTGGCATCGTCGGCGGGGCCACGATCTCCATCCTCGGCAACCGGATCTGGGGCCAGTGGGGCCCGGGCATCGACATCGAGGACGACGGACCGACGCCCAACGACGCCGGCGATGCCGACGCCGGAGCGAATGACCTGCTCAACTACCCGGTGATCACCTCGACGATCGAGAGTGGCGGCACGGTGAGCGTCGACTTCGAACTCGATGTTCCGGCCGGGACGTACCGGGTCGAGTTGTTCACCAACCCGTCCGGAGTCGGCTTCAGCGGCTACGGACCGGGCGAGATCTTGGCGACGTCCACATCGATCAGTCATACCGGAAGCGGACTAGAGAGTTTCTCGACCACCTACGCGGGCGCCGTCGGCGACATCGTCACCGCCACCACCACCGAGGATCTGGGCGGCGGGAGCTGGGGCCCGACCTCGGAGTTCTCGGCTGCCCGTGCGGCCACCTGCAGTATCGATTCCGACGGTGACGGTCTCCTCGATTGTGAGGAAGACGCCAACACCGATGTCGACTTCGATCCTGGCACCAGCCCGGGTCCGGACACCGATGGTGATGGGTTTGCGAACTACCTCGACCCCGACGACGACGGCGACGGCTCCCCGACCGCCTCGGAGAACGCTGATCCAAACGGTGATGGCGATCCTCGCGATGCCCAAGACACCGACCACGACGGTCAACCCGACTACCTCGACATCGAGGCTGGTACGTCGTCGACGCCGGTCGTCGACGAGCAGAAGATCTCTGCAACCCAGGGCGGAATCGTCGGGCCGCTCGACGACGTCGACGAATTTGGGACTTCGACAGCGGCGATCGGCGATCTCGATGGGGACGGCGTCAACGATCTTGTTGTCGGTGCCGCTTCCGACGACGACGGCGGAAACGCCCGAGGTGCCGTCTACGTCTTGTTCTTGAACGCCGACGGCACGGTCAGGGCCGAGCAGAAGATCAGCGACACGCAGGGAGGGTTCGCGGGAACCCTCGACGTCGGTGATCGACTGGGAACCGCCATCACCAACATTGGTGACCTCGACGGCGACACCATTGTCGACCTCGCGGTCGGTGCCGTTCGCGACGACGGGGGAAGCGTCGTCAATGCCAACCGTGGCGCCGTGTACATCCTCTTCCTCGATGTCGACGGGACCGTGAAGGCTGAGCAGAAGATCTCCGACACAAGCGGAGGCTTCACCACAACACTCGATGACGGCGATCTGTTTGGAACGTCGGTGGCTGGCGTTGGCGATGTCGACGACAACGGTGCGCCTGACCTAATCGTTGGAGCAATGGCCGACGACGATGGTGGTCCCGATCGCGGTGCTGCGTATCTCTTGCTGCTGAATAGCGACGGCACCGTCAACGCCGAACGGAAGATCAGCTCGACACCTGGCGGTCTGACGGGACCCCTCGACGACAGCGACAGCTTCGCCAGGGCCGTCGCTTCACTCGGTGATCTCGACGGCGACGGGGCTCTCAACCTTGCCGTGGGATCACCAGCCGATGACGACGGCGGCGCCGATCGTGGTGCGGTCTACATCCTCGATCTGACGTTGGTGTGCGGGCCCGGCGCGCCCGACTCTGACGGTGACGGCCTGTTGGATTGTGAAGAAGACGCCAATACCGACCTCGACGGTGACCCGACGACGAACCCGGGACCCGTCACCGACGGCGACACACTCCTCAACTACCTCGACGCTGACGACGACGGCGACGGCACCCCCACCGCCTCGGAGAACGCCGATCCCAATGCCGACGGCGACCCACGCGACGCCATCGACACCGATCGCGACGGCCAACCCGACTACCTCGACATCGAAGCCGGCCCGAGCACGACGCCGATGACCATCAACGGCACAACACAGGCTGGATTTGTGCCGAACACCAACCCGGCGCCACAGGCCATCAACTGGACCCAGGTCATCATGATCGATGGCACCTCTTCAACGACTGGGTCGAAGGGGCTTCAAATTCTTGCTGATGACGTGTCGGTCTCTGGGCTCACGATCGGCAACTTCCGTTGGGGTGGTGGCCACGGCCTCGAGATCAACGGCGATCGCACCACGGTCACGGCGATGGCAATCGGCGCCGATCTCAACGGCTCGGTGGTGCCGAATCTTTCCTACGGCATCTGGGCGACGGGAACCGACTCCGTCATCGGCGGCTCGACCGTCGCTGATCGGAACCTGATCACCGGCGCGGACAACGGTCAGATCAACTTCAACCCGGGTGTCAACACCCTGATCGACGGAAACTTGATCAATACGAATGTGGATGCGACGGCGATCGGGGTCTGGAACGGCTATGGCATTCAGTTGTGGAGCGGGAACAACGTGACGATCGGTACGCCGGCCGCGGGCAACGTGATCGGCGGCGATTGGGGCATGGAACTCGGTGCCAGCGATCTCCTCATCGAGAACAACCTGATCGGTACCAATGACACCTTCACCGCCGACCTCGGCGGATGGCAAGGATTTCACGTCTACGGACCCGACGCCCGCATTGTCGACAACGTGATCGGCAACTGGGATGAGGGCATCTCTGTTGCCGGTGACAATGCAACGCTGACCGGGAACTGGATCGGAACCGACCCGAGCGGCACGGTCGATCTGGGCAACCTCGACTTCGGCATCAGGGTTGACGGCGATGGAGCCACCATCGGGGGCACGCTCCCAGGCGACACCAACGTCGTCACCAACAACGGCGGTGTTGGCATCGAGTCCTACGCACCGGTGCAGCCCACGATCCTGGGCAACAGGATTTCCGACAACGGCAACCTCGGAATCGACCTCCTCGGTGACGGGGTGACCGCCAACAGCGCAGTCGACCTCGTCCTGGACTACCCCGTCATGACCTCGGTGGTCCCGTCGGGCGGCACCGTGACCATCGACTTCGATCTCGATGTCCCCGCCGGGAGCTATCGGATCGAGGCCTTCAGCAACCCGTCCGGGGCAGACCCTTCGGGCTTCGGTGAAGGTGAGGTGCTGGCCGGGTCCACCACCGTTGTCTCGACCGGGGGCGGACCCCAGCAGTTCGCACTGACAGTACCGGGTGACGCCGGCGATCTCTTCTCGTTGACCGCCACCGAAGATCTCGGGGCCGGCATCTTCGGCGCCACTTCCGAGTTCTCGGCCAGCGCGACCGCGGTCGAAGTCTCGTACCAACGAGACCTCAGCATCCGTCGGACCGATCTCGCCCAGACCGGCGGGCTCGACCTCACCTCCGGGGACGCGGGCATCGCCGGGAACGGGTTCCGCCTCGACGGTTCGGGCCAACGACTCGTCGGACCACCCACCGAGCTGACCTCGGGTGAGCTCACCATGTCCGGCTGGGTCCGCCTCGACAGCGCAGGCTCTGATCCTCGACTCATCTCGAAAGGCATCGGGGCCGGCGCCGTGTACGAACTGTTGATCGACGACGGCACCGGCGAGGCCGTCGCCCGGGTCACCGTCGGCGGCTCGCTCGTCGAGGTTCGGGGCGGCTCGGTACCCGTAGGGTCGTGGCATCAGCTGGCCGCAGTCTGGGACGGTTCGGCCATCACCCTCTATCTCGACGGCGTCGCAGTCGACGGTGCGTCGGCCACGGGTAGTCTGGCCGCTGACCTCGACGAACCGCTGATCGTCGGCAACAACCGTGTCGGGGTGGCCGGACTCGACGGAACCATCGACCAGATCGAGCTCCAGCATCGGGCACTCCCGGTGGCCGAAGTCCAAGCTCGATTCCGCAACACCGCCGACCCGTCGGCATTCATCTCGATGGGAGCCGAACAGACCGCAGCCCCAGCACCGTGGACGACCTCGACGCTGCAATCACGAACCGGTGGCAACGCACTGGCGGCCCCCATCACCTCGCCAGGGGCCGACGCCTGGATCACCGCCATCGGCGTGGACGAACCCGGAGTCGAGTTCAGCGCCTGGTGGTGGGTCAGCGACCCCGCTGCCAGTGAGATCGCCGCCGGATCGCGGACCGGGGCGACCGCCACCGACCAGTTCGACGCCAGGGCGTCGGGCACCGGCCTCGACCTCGGCGTGATCGATGGCGCCACCCGGGTCTCGTCGGCAACGGACGGAACCGTGCTGACGGCCGGTGTCTGGCAACGCATCGTGCTTTCGACCGACGAACTCGGCCTCTCCTGGTTCCGACTCGATGGCGCCGATCGGCTGGGCCCGAGCCCACTGGTTGGTGCAACGACCGGCTCGGTCGGCTTCCGAGCCGGCGGCATCGTCCCAGGCCAGCAGTGGTACGTCGATGACGTTCGGGTCCGGCGGCTCGTCAGTGACGAGCCGACGACCAGTCTCGGAGCTATCGAACGCAACTGATGGCCCGACCAATGCAGAGTCTCAGCGGCTCATCTACAGGGCAAAAATGCCGACGATGGAGAGCGACCAAGGAACGCAGTGACCACACAGGAACAGACGAACGAGCGAGAAACGCAGAGGACGACATCGCTTGTCTCTGCCGCGCTCGCGCTCGGCTCGATCCTGGTGCTGGTCGCCGCCGGGGTGTTCGTCTGGTCAGGGGTCACGACTGCCTCGGGGCGGATCGCAGCCACCACGAGCAACGAGAGCTCCCTGCTGACGGCGGCCTCGATCGACCTCGTGGTCGAGGGCAGTGACGAGGCGACGTCGACCGGCCTGCTACTCGACGCATCCGGCCTGTACCCGGGGCTGGTGGTCGAACGTTGCCTCGGGGTCACCTATTGGGGAAGCCCGTCTGATGTTCCCCTACGGATGTCGGGCAGAGCGGGGGGTGGCGACGGCCTCGAAGCCTTCATCGACGCCACCATCGAGACCGGGACGGGCAGCGACCCGGACTGCGCCGACTTCGACACGTCCGAAACGCTCTTCGAGGCCACGCTGCTCGAGTTCTGGGAGAGGCACGGCTCGTTCGAGACAGGTCTGCCTCTCATGTAAGCGGCCAACGACGGTTCCTCCTCGTGGCTGCGGATCAGCGTCGAGGTCATCGATGACAACCGGGCGCAAGACCTGACCACCGCGTTCTGGCTGACGCTCGAGGCCCGACCATGACCGCGCCGCTGGGAGCGGACCCGGTCGGCAATGCGCTCGACCGCTGGATCAGGGCCGTGCTCCTGCCCGGGGCGCGACTCACGCTCTGGGTCCTGTCGTATCTGTCGCTCCTGCTGGTCGGCTGGGTCCTGTTGGGCATGACGGTCGGGCAGTGGTCGCCGGTCGTGGTGACGTCGGGCTCGATGGAACCGGCGGTCAGCGTCGGCGATGTTCTCCTCATCGACACCACGCCTGACGACACCATCTCCCAGCGGTCGATCGTCGTGTTCGAGCGGTCCGACGGTGCCGTCGTCGCCCACCGGGTCTTCTCGGCCGAAGGCGCCGAGCTGGTCACCAAGGGGGACGCCAACCCCAGCCCGGACTCCGAGCGGGTCGCGGTTGCCGACGTGCGCGGTGTGGCACGCGTTCTGGTGTCGCTGGTCGGACTCCCGGCCGTGTGGAGCGATCAGGGCGCCTGGGCCCCGCTTATCGCCTGGGGCTTGCTGACCGTCGCCGGCGCCGTGCACTCCATCTACTCGCTGCTCGTCTCGGCCCGGCGGCGCGAACCGGGTCGAACCAGGGACGACGACATCGGCCAGGTCGGAATCCGCCGCGTCCGCATCCTCGTCGCGGTGCTGATCGCCGCCCAGTTCGTGCTGGACCCCACGAGATTCGAGATCTTCGGCAACGACCGCTTCCAGCTTCCGCTGCTGGTCGGCCTGCTCGCCGTGCTCTTCGTCACCAACGCGCTGTCGCTTCGACTACGGACCGAACGCAGCCGACGGCGCCTCCCGATGATCGAACTCGTGGTCGACACCTCGCTCGTCGTGTTCCTCTCGGCACTCACCGGCTCCTCCGGTCTGGGCTGGGTG
>CALACD010000348.1 GCA_937890445.1 uncultured Acidimicrobiia bacterium
CCCCGAGTCGATCAGACCCGGGGCATTGAGCACCACGACACCGTGTTCCAGCGCAAGTCCCGAACGGGAGAGCACGAGGCCACAGGAATTCTCCGGTAGTGCAATACCGAAGCCGGTCGAAACCAGACGCCGCTGTCGAGCCGGAATCACACCGCCATCACTTGCCGGCAGGTCGATCGCGGCGTCGCCCGCCCGCCCCTTGGCCGGCAGTGGCAGATCGGTTCCGAGCCGGCCCAGAAAGATCTCGAACATGTTCCCAGCCTACGGAGCAGGGTGAGCGGTCGAGGTAGGGTGGCCGAGTGCTCGCCTGGATGGATCTGGAAATGACCGGCCTCGACCCGAATTCCCACGTCATCGTGGAGATCGCCACACTGCTGACTGACGACGATCTCAACATCATCGCCGAGGGACCGGAACTGATCATCAACGCGACCGAGGGACAGTTGGCGCTCATGGACGACGTCGTCGTCGCCATGCACACCAAATCGGGCTTGCTGGACAAGATCCGTACGTCGACCGTGAGCCTGGAGGAAGCGGGTCGGCTCACCTTGGAGTTCCTCCAGGAGCATCTCGAGGAGGGAAAGGTCCCGCTGTGCGGCAACTCGATCGGCATGGATCGGCGGTTCCTGGCCGCCTACCTGCCCGAGATCGAGAACTACCTGCATTATCGATCAGTCGACGTATCGACCATCAAGGAACTGGCCCGACGTTGGTATCCGGGCGCCCTCGATGAGGCTCCCCGCAAGGCGGCTGCCCATCGGGCCCTGGACGACATCAAGGAGAGCGTGGTCGAGTTGGCCCACTATCGCTCAGCCTTCTTCGTTCCCGAGTACCGGGTCACCGACAGCGAGCGTCCCGGACCGCTGGCCGAGTAGAGCAATCCGTAGGGACGCGACCGAATCACCGTCGACCAACCACCATGCATCCATCTCGCCGTCTGACCTTCGACAGGCAATGGTGACCTGGTCGCCTGTCGAGATCCCCCTGCCGTACTCGATCACGCAACGAAAGGGCGCCTCCACCACGGTCGTCGGCAGGAGTTCCTCCACCACGGCCCAATAGGCCGCGTTGTTCATGTGACCGAAGACGTCGAAGTCCACGACTCGGGTCGGCCACTCGATCCGCTCCGGATCGCCCCACAACGGAGGATTCTGTAGGCGCGCTCCGACTTCGCGCCCTTGCGCGGCCTCGGCATACAGCGCATGGAACTCGGCGCTCAGCGAGCGGGGTCGGCCTGTCTCGACGTCGAGATGGATCCAGAGCGTCGAAACCTCGTACTCGGCACCCCGTCGGCCCCGGACGACCAGCCTTCGCTCGGCCCAGCGCCGACCGAGGCCACTGCAGAAGGTGGTGAACGTCAGGTCCTCGGCAAAGGTTGCCGGACGATGCACATCGACGGTCGTTCGACGCACCACCCAAGCCATGTCGTCGGGAAGCTCGGCTGCCGTGGTGTCGTCGTTCGAAACATCCTGGGTGTAGCGCGTGAGCGCGTCGAGTCGCAGTTCGGCATCGGGTCGGACATCACCGAGCCGAACCTTGCGTTGGCCGGAGAAACTCCTGCCAACGCGAGGGAGGGGCACCATCAGGTCATCACGATCAGACACGCACCGACGCTAGCTTCGTGTCCTGCCGATTTAAATGGGTTGACAGGCGGGAGAATGCGTAGTTCGCTCATGAAGCTCCTGACCGTCAGAGCGACGAAGACCCCGAGGAGGTGCCCACGATGAAGATGCTGACCGACACGACCGGTTGCCAGGTTCCGGCGACGGCGCACCGCTGCACCCTTGGCGCCGGCTCGACCACCCCTGCCGGGAGTCTCGCTGCTCACCGCACCATCCGACACGGATATCTCGCCGTCTTCGGTGCTGTCGCCTCCGGTGAAATGGCAGCCACCGCAGTCGCCCTCACCGCAGTCGCCCTCACCGCAGTCGCCCACACCGCAGTCGCCCACACCGCAGTCGCCCACACCGTGTCGGCGTGGTGCGACAAGGCAACCAAGTTCGTGCCGAACAACCACTCCCAGCGAGCGAGACCGACCTGATACCGAATCGGGTCGAAGACCTCCAAGCCGCTGGGAGCATCCGCTCCCAGCGGCTCTTTCGCTTTTGGGGCCTCATTCCGAACCGAAATCCTCCCGCCCCCGTGTGAACACCAAGGAAGTGCCATGATCACGCAACACCAACCCCTCCGCTCCCCACTCTCCCCAGTCCGCGACCTCTCTGCCGGCGAAGAAGACTGGTGGATCGACGCCGCATGTCGCCAGGTTGCCGAGGCCAAGGACCTGTTCTTCTCCGAAGAACTCCTCGACATCGCGTCAGCCAAGCGAGTCTGCGTGGACTGCCCGGTCATCGCCCCCTGTCTGGAGGGCGCGATCCGGCGGGGCGAGCCGTGCGGTGTCTGGGGCGGGCAGCTCTTCGCCAAGGGACGAATCGTCGCCATCAAACGAAAACGTGGACGCCCGCCCAAACATCCTCGCCCCGAGGACCAGTTGCCGGACGTACCGGTGCCGGCCCATCTCCAGCTGCTGATCGCCTAGGAGGGCGCCCCGATGGTTCTCGCCATCGATCGGGCGCCGCGAACGAGACATGAACCAGTTGTGGCAACGGCCGTCCCTTCGGTGTGGACACATGCGAGCCACGACCAGGAATGGTCTCTCCCCCCCGGGCAAGATGAACACCGATCGCATGGTCACGGGAATGTCCGGGCCGGGCCACCGGTTCAGGCTCTGCAACAGGGAACGACGTTCCCCCCTTTCGATCATGATGACTTCCGAACCCTCCTCTCCAGCAACCGAAGATCCAGTCACCACAACCCAGCGGGGTCGTCCGTTGGTGTTGGTAGCGGCTGCGGCCCTGGCCGTCGTGGTCATGGCGCTGATCGTCCTCGATCGAGGATCGGCCGGTCCCGATGGGAGCCAGCCCGATCGACTCGACCAGTTCGCGTTCTCGACGGTCGACGGCGACTCGGTCACGCTTGTGGCCTATGCGAGTCAGCCGCTGGTACTCAACTATTTCGCTGCCTGGTGTGGTCCGTGTCGGGCCGAGCTCCCTGACTTCGAAGCAGCCCATCAAGAGGTGAAGGACGACGGCGTCGTCTTCCTCGGTATCAATCGCGACCCCGACCAAGCGAGCTGGAAGAGTTTCATCGAACAGACCGGGGTCACCTACGAGACGGTCTACGAGGGTGCGGGCCGCGGCAGTTTCGACTTCGTCGGTGCGTTGGGAATGCCCACGACCGTCTTCGTTACTGCGGATGGCGAGATCGCTGAGGTGTTCAGCGGACCCTTGAATCGCTCATCTCTCGACCAGAAGATGCAGGAGCACTTCTTCAATGGCTGATTTCTTCGACCCCCGAGCGTTCGCCCTCGGCATGGTGGCACTGGTCAACCCCTGTGGCTTTGCGCTCCTTCCCGCCTACCTCGGCTTCTTCCTGGGCCTCGATGACGACGAGGACGGGAGCGAGAGTCGCGTCGTGGCACTGAATCGAGCCCAGATCGTCGGGTTGTCGATGTCGGTCGGGTTCCTGGTGGTGTTCGGGTTGCTCGGATTGGTCTTCGCCGGCCTCGGTACGACGATTCAGCAGAATCCGTGGATTCAGCAGAATCTGTCTGACCGGGATTTTGCGAC
>CALACD010000349.1 GCA_937890445.1 uncultured Acidimicrobiia bacterium
GTCCCGAGCAGGAGTGAACGGGCGGGCCGGTCCGATGTCGAGACGTCAGGCCGGTCGACCGTTCCGTAGTGGTAGGAACACCACGGTGGACAGCGTGCACAGCGCGATCGAGGTGAGAATGACCACCGTGAAACTGTCGGTCCGGTCGAGCAGTACTCCGGCTGCGATCGGTCCGATCAGGCCGCCCAGACCAGCCGAGGTGAAGAGCACACCGAGGACGGCGCCGAGACCTTCCAGCCCGTAGAGCTCGGCCGCCAAGACGGGACCGAGGGCCACATAGCCGCCATAGGCGGCGCCGAGGATGGCGGCAAAGGTGGCAAGGGCCAGATAGGAGCCGCCCGACAGCAGCCAGATCAGGTAGCCGAAGGGCTGGATGGCGTAGGCGAGGAACGACAGCGTGAAGGGGTTGATTCGTGCTCCGAGCGCACCCAACCCGAACCGACCCAGCACACTTCCGACGCCGATCACACTGATGAGTGCGGCGGCGGCCTGGCTGGAAGCCCCGTGTTCGGTTGCGTACTTCACGATGAAGACGAAGGGTACGAACAATGCCGTCGACATGAAGAGGCCGGCCAAGTAGAGATGGGCGAACCAGGGGGCGCGGATGATCTGACCCACCGGTCGGCGCGCCGCCGGCCTGGCCACCGTGGGGGGCCGAGTGATCACCATCGCCGCGACCAGGTACAGCACGAAACTGCTGGCACCCAGGACCCGAAAGGAGAACCTCCACCCTTGGGTTCGGATCAGCCATTCGCTCAACGGGACGAGCGCCACCGTTCCGATCCCGATGCCGCCGGTGTAGAGGCCGAGCGCGACCGAGCGCCGACGGTCGAACCATCCCCCGACGCACGCGGTCATGGGCACCAGGTAGGCGGCGATGCCAGCCCCGACACCCAGACCGTAGGTGACGTAGCCCACGGCGAGAGACGTCACGTGTGAGGTGAGCAACAACCCGGACCCGATGGCGAGGGCACCGAAGAGGACCAGCGGGCGAGCTCCATGCCGGTCGCCGATGGGTCCGGTCACGATGCCTCCGGCAAAGAACAGGAAGGTGGTGATGGAGAACACCGCAGCGGTGGCACCGAGACCGGCATCGAATTCCTCGGCCATCTGTTCGAACGCCGCACCGAAGCTGTAGAAGACACCGAACGTCCAGGCGTTGATCGCCGAGCCGGCAACGGCAACGGCCCAGGCTCGGGGGCTGTCGAGGCGGTGAGGCGATGGCGCGGCGGCCCGTACCAGCGACCGCACGTCAGTGACCGCTCGATGGGGGTGTCATCGCGAACCACTCGAGCAAGACCTGGGCCCACTCGTCGACCGCGACCAGGTGGGTGGTCTCTTCGCCATCGACAACGATCCTCAAACGGTCCTTCAGCAGCGTGACCCGATCCGGGCCACCGTTCAGAAGCCGAGTGGCAAAGGGCTTCTGGCTCCAATGGAGGTCGGGGTCGGTCTGGAGCTCGGCCGAGGCCCCGTCGAAGTCCGACAATGCGTGAGCGACGCGCTTGAAGCGGTACTGGGCCACCGGTACGTCATCGATGATCCTGGCCAGCGTCGTGCCTTGTGGGCTGGCCAGGAACTCGAAGGGACCGATGCCGCCGTCCTGGGGACCGCGCCGGTTGAGGGCCAGAGGTCGCACGAAGCTCTCCCCGAAACCGACATCGACCAGAAAGGGCTCGTCCAACATGACCTCGAGGGTCAGATGATCGATGACGGTTGTCGGTCCGGCCAAGAGCACGGCCGCGCCGAGACGAGTGACCTCGAAACCCAGCGCCTCGAGCAACGCTCCGAAGGCGCCGTTCACCTCGAAGCACCAACCGCCTCTCCGCTGGTCGACGATCTTGGACAGTGACCACTGCAGATCGGTGCGGACGCCGAGTCGGGCCGCGACATGCAGGTTCTCGAACGCGACATGGGAAAGGTGAGCCCGCTGGAGGGCCTCGAGCGTCGGGAGGTCGACAGCAACCGACTTCGTGAAGCCAATGCGGTCGAGGTAGCGCTCGACGTCGAGCATGGCGGCAGAGCACATTGGGCGCCAGCCTTGCAGGTCGTCGGTGTGCGTGCACACCTCCGGGCTGCTTGACTGTCCGCTGACTTCTGATCACCCTCATTTTCGCTACGTATCCCTGGGAGCACGATGACTGCATTGACCGAATCCGTCCGTCTGGAACTCGATGGCGACATCGCCTTGGTCATCATCGACAACCCCCCGGTCAACGCGCTGAGCTATCACGTGCGGCAGGGAATTCTCGATGGCATGACCCAGGCCGCAGCCGACGATGCCGTCGCGGCCATCGTCCTGATCTGCGACGGTCGCACCTTCATTGCCGGCGCCGACATCACCGAGTTCGCCGGAGCTCCCAAGGAGCCGAGCCTCCAGGCGGCCCAGAACGCAATGGAGAACTGCACCAAGCCGGTGGTCGCAGCCATCCACGGCACTGCGCTCGGTGGTGGTCTCGAGGTGGCGATGTGCGCCCATTTCCGTGTGTCCGACGCCGGGGCCCGCTTCGGGCTGCCCGAAGTGAAGCTGGGTCTGTTGCCGGGAGCCGGTGGCACCCAGCGTCTTCCTCGGGTCACCGGGGTGGCCAAGGCGTTGGAGATGATGACCAGCGGTGAACCCATCGGGGCCACCGAAGCGCTGGAATGTGGCCTGATCTCCGAGATCGTCGAGGATCTCCGAACCGGTGCCGTTGCCTTCGCCCGAGCCGTGGTTGCCGACGGTAGACCGCTGACCAGGATCCGGGACCGCAACGACAAGCTCGAGGTCGACCCGTCGGTCTTTGCCGACTTCCGAAAGAAGATCGCCCGCAAGACTCGCGGGTTCCTGGCACCGGAGTACAACATCCAGTGCATCGAAGCGGCCGTCAGCATGGACTTCGACGCCGGCGTGCGGCGGGAGCGTGAGTTGTTCACCGAGTTGATGACGGGGACCCAGTCGTCGGCCCAGCAGTACTACTTCTTCGCTGAACGCGAAGCAGCCAAGGTGCCCGATGTCCCCCGCGACACGCCTCAGTTGCCGATCGGATCCGTCGGGGTCCTGGGCGGCGGCACCATGGGTGGCGGCATCTCGATGAACTTCGCCAATGTCGGTATTCCCGTGACGATGGTCGAGCAGAATGCCGAAGCACTCGAGCGGGGGCTGGCCGTGATTCGCAACAACTACGAGCGCTCCGCCCGCAATGGCAGCATCTCCTCCGACGACGTCGAGAACCGGATGAGCCTCATCACCGGATCGGTCGACCAGGGCGACTTCGCCGACAAGGACATGATCATCGAGGCCGTCTTCGAGGACCTCGACCTGAAGAAACGGATTTTCGCCGAGTTCGACCGGATCTGTAAGCCCGGCGCCATCCTGGCCAGCAACACCTCGGCGCTCGACATCAACGAGATCGCCCAGGCCACCTCACGGCCCGAGAGCGTGATCGGTACCCACTTCTTCTCCCCGGCCAATGTCATGAAGCTCCTCGAGGTCGTCCGGGGTGATGCCACGTCCAAGGAGGTCATCGCCACCACGATGGCCCTGAGCAAGAAGATCAACAAGATCCCCGTGCTGGTCGGGGTCTGCCATGGCTTCGTTGGGAACCGCATGCTGTTCATGCGCCGGCTCGAGGCCGACAAGCTGGTGCTCGAAGGCGCCACTCCTGCCCAGGTCGACCGGGTGATCTTCGATTTCGGATTCCCCATGGGGCCGTTCGCAATGAGCGATCTGGCCGGTCTGGACATCGGCTGGAAGGAAGAGGAGTCGAGCAGTTCCACCGTGCGAGAGCTCATGTGCGAGAGCGGGCGGCGCGGTCAGAAGAACGGTCGCGGGTACTACACCTACGACCCGGAGACTCGTGCCGCCACCCCGGATCCGGAGGTCGAAGCGATGCTCCGGGACTTCGGGACCCGTCAGGGCATCGAACAACGCGACGTCACCGATCAGGAAGTGCTCGAGCGTTGCCTCTACCCCATGGTCAACGAGGGTGCCAAGATCCTGGAAGAGGGCATCGCTACCCGTGGCAGCGACATCGACGTGGTCTGGATCAATGGCTACGGATGGCCGGTGTACACGGGCGGTCCGATGTTCTGGGCCGACACCGTCGGCCTGGCCGAGGTGGCGGCGAGCATCCAGGACTACCACGCCAAGATGGGTGGAGCTCACTGGGAGCTCTCGCCGTTGCTGGAGCGGCTCGCGGCAGAAGGTGGCC
>CALACD010000350.1 GCA_937890445.1 uncultured Acidimicrobiia bacterium
CGTTCCCCAGGTCTTCCTGGAGATGCTGGCCCGCAACAGCGAACAGGTCGCCTTCCGTTGGAAGAACGACGACGACTCCTGGTCCGAAGTCACGTGGAACGAGTTCGCCGATCACGTGGCCCGAGTGGCCAACGGACTGTCGCACCATGGCCTCGGCCACGGTGACCGCCTGATGCTGATGATCCGCAACGTCTACCAGTTCCATGTCCTCGACCTCGCCGCTCTGTTCCTCGGGGCGACCCCGGTGTCGATCTACAACTCGTCATCACCGGAACAGATCGAGTACTTCTGCAACGACGCCGGGGTCAAGGTGGCCGTGGTCGAGAACTCTGGTTTCTTCGCGTCGTTCAGCAAGGTGCGCCAGAACCTCACGACCCTGCAGGCGATCGGGATCGTCCACGATGGCGATCCCCGTGTCGACGCAGACTTCACCTTCGCCGACCTCGTCGCCAGCGAACCGCTCGATCTGATCGCGGCATCGACGACGGCCCGGCCCGATGACCTGGCGACCCTCATCTACACCTCGGGTACGACCGGGCCCAGCAAGGGTGTGATGTTGGATCATCGCAACGTGATCTGGACCGCCGAGAGTCTGCGCCGATCCTTCGGATGGGACTTCGACAAGCTCAGTGGCATGCGCGTGGTCAGCTATCTGCCGATGGCCCACATCGCCGAGCGCATGGTCAGTCATTATCAGGCCCTGATCGTCGGCTACGAGATCACGTGCTGTCCCGACCCGACGCAGATCGCGGCCTACGCAGGTCAGGTTCGGCCCCAGATCATGTTCGGGGTACCGCGGGTGTGGGAGAAGATCTACGCCGGGGTGAACGCGGCCCTGGCTGCCGACCCCGAGAAGGCGAAGGCCGTGGCCGACGGCGTCGCGGCCGGCATGCCCATCCGGGAGAAGATGACGATGGGCACCGCAACCCCCGAAGAGATCGAGACCTACGAGTTCCTCGATGCCGTGGCCTTCAGCACCATCCGGCAACTGGTCGGCCTCGACCAGTTGGAAGCCGCCATCACCGGTGCCGCTCCGATTCCGGCCGAGATCATGTCGTGGTTCCGTACCATCGGGGTTCCCCTGTCGGAGGTCTACGGGCTGTCGGAGAACACCGGGCCGATGACCTGGGAGCGACATCGGGTGAAGGTCGGATACGTCGGTGTTGCCTGCCCCGGCGTCGAGGTCGCGCTGGCCGAGGACGGCGAGGTGATCTGCCGAGGCGGCAATGTCTTCCGGGGCTATCTCAACCTCCCGGACAAGACGGCCGAAGTGCTCGATGCCGACGGATGGTTCCACTCCGGCGACATCGGCGAGTTCGACGACGAGGGTTATCTGAAGATCGTCGACCGCAAGAAGGAGCTGATCATCACCGCCGGCGGAAAGAACCTGTCGCCGGCCAACCTCGAGGCTCGCCTGAAGATGATTCCCCTGGTCGGCCAGGCGTGCGCGATCGGCGACAAGCGACCCTTCGTTTCCGCCCTCGTCGTCCTCGACCCCGACGCTGCACCGTTGTGGGCCAGGGCCAAGGGCATCGAGTTCGACAGTCTCGACGAATTGGCCCAGAACCCCGAGATCATCGCCGAGATCGAGGCCGGCCTCCCGTTGGCCATGGCCGAGTTCAACAACGCCGAGAAGGTGAAGAAGATCAAGGTGCTCGGCTCGGAGTGGCTGCCGGATTCCGACCTTCTCACCCCGACCTCCAAGCTCAAGCGACGCGGAGTCAACACGGTGTTCGCCGACGAAATCGAGGCCTTGTACAGCTGATGGGGGCGCGCGGGCCCGGAGTTCCCTCCCTCCGGGCCCGCACGCCATGTTCTCAGGAGCGATCCGAACCTGCCGATTGGTCGTCACCAACGACGTGGACGGGTCGACCAGCCTGGCCACGGTGGACGCCGCGTACGGCGAAGAAGAGGGAGCGAAGATGGTCGAGATCTCGGTAGGAAAGGACTCGGCTCGGCATCCCGATCTGTCTCGGGCCACACCCGACCCCGGCAACCGAGCCCACAGCCGATATCACTCGGTGCTGGCCAACAGCGATTGGCCCACCGGGGCGCTGGTGGCGAATGCTGCCGCTCGCGTCTGCGACGAGAGCGTGCCGGGGGTCGATCGGGAGCTGCACGAACTCGGCGCCGATGTGCTCGGCCAGATGATGATCCCGTTCGTCCTGTGGGTTCGAGCCCGTTGCGAGTCCGAGGGAATCCGCCACGTCGAGTTCCTGGCTCGCGACGGAGAGGTCCCCTACGACATCGCCAACGCCCTCCCCGACGACTACTGGTTCGGTTGGTCCCTGGGCTACCTGCATTGTGGCCGCCGGGCCTGGTCCCTTGCCGCGGCCCACGTGGTCGGGGCCGAGGCCTGGATCGACGTGGGGACCGAGGATTCGTTCTCGTTCCTGCGCCACTCGGTCAACGAAGTGCGCTTCGCCGCCATGCTCGAACGATGCGGTCTGACCGTCGCCGATCTCCCCGCGCACTCCCCCCTCCACCGAGTCGACGCGACCCAAGCCCACGACAACCGACAAGCCCAGCAATGGACCGAGCTGCTGCGCTCCGGCGATCTGAATGATCTGATCGAACAGCGGGCCGCCGAACCGGCACAGTTGGTTCTGGCCAGTCTCCGGCAACGAGGACTACCCGACGGGCCGATCGCCCTGGTCGATGTCGGTTGGCGAGGTCAGCAAGCGTGGATGATCTCGGCCCTGCTCGAGGCCGCCACCGGACACCAGCCCCTTCACCTCCACTTCGGGGGCGACGGTGTCCGACCCTCGATCGATTCCCGGGCCCGGATCGAGCGATTCGCACTCGACGACTCCAAACGACCGCATCCTGTCGACACCCCCGTGGTCTGCATCGAGATGTTCCTCGCCTCGGGCAAACCACGATTGCTCGGCTACCGGCGAGATGAAGGTGGAGCGGTGGTGGAGGAGTTCGAGAAATCGTCCTCGGCCGTCGACACGACAACGCGTCGAGTCCTGGCCGCCGGCGCGGTGCAAGCCGCTCGCCTGATGCCCCCGTTCTCCGAACTTGGATCCCTCCAGGCGGGAAACCATGGCATCGAGGCGGTGAGGCGACTGCTCGAACTGTTCTGGAATCACCCCACGAAGACCGAGACCTCGTTGCTGTCGGGTCTTCGTTTCGAAACCGACGACGCCGGCGCTGCCATCGGGCCGGTGATCCTGCGCTACCGGCCAACGGAACTCCTCGGCCGGTCCGCGACCCCACGGCATTGGCGCCAGGCCTCGCTGGTCGCCACTCCCCAGCCCTTTCGCTCGATGATGCGGCTGTATTTTTCGATCCGAGGCCGCTGACCGGTGATCGTTGGTCGAGCCACGAGCATGGCGGAGACGAGCCGTTGGATCACCAACCGAACCCGTCATCGCCTGCATGGTCTCCGGAGCCAGCCGGCGCTGACCTGGCCCGAGCTCGTCCAACGAGCCACGCAGGCTCGACCGGATCAGATCGGGGTCGACGTGTTCGACACCGTCTTGATGCGGCGAGTGACCTCGGATCACAGTGCCGCGGCGGTGGTGGCCCATCGGTTGGCGGCCTCGGGAGTCTGGCCGGCGAGCCCCGAGGAGTACCAACGGGCCCGCGATCTGGCCTGGCAACTCGAGCCCGATGGCTCACTGGCGGAATGGTTGTCCAGTGAGCCCTTCATCGGCCTGGTCGACCCGTCGAGCGTTCTCCGTGCAGAACTCGACATCGAAGCATCGTTGATCGAGGCCGTGCCGGGAGCGCCGGAAGCCCTCGAGCAACTCCGGGGCCTGTGTCCTGTCACCTTCGTGTCCGACATGTACCTGAGCCGAGACATGGTGCACACCTTTCTCGATGCCGAGGGACTGATCGGGCCCGAGGACCGGCTCGTCATCTCGTGTGAGGCACGTGCTTCGAAGTCGACGGGGACCCTCTATC
>CALACD010000351.1 GCA_937890445.1 uncultured Acidimicrobiia bacterium
CATCACAAGCCGCCGCCTGACCAACCCGCGCGAACGTTACTGGTCAGAGCACTAGAGGATCTCTTGACCGCTGTAGCCGGCGGCCCCGGGATCCTTCGCAACCCGTTGTTTCACCGCCGCCACGAACTGGTCGATCTGGCCGTCGATTCTCCCCAGGAGGAGCGTTGCATCAGCACCCATTGCGGCCAATTCTCGTGACGTTCCAGGAAACCGGTCATCGGCACCCAATCGCTCGAACAGCTGTTGGCCTTCGGCCGCACCTTCTCTCATCGCCAGAGCGGTTGCGACCGCATGTTCCTTGATGAGCTCATGAGCTGTCTCGCGACCCATTCCGCTGCGGACTGCGTGCATCAACAAGGTGGGAGTAGCGACAAAGGGCAGGTACCGACGAAGCTCTGCCTCGACCATGGCCGGGAACATTCCGAAGTCCCGAAGAATCGCAAAGGTCGTCTCGAAGACGCCATCGATGGCAAAGAATGCATCGGGCAGCACGACACGGCGGACGACCGAGCACGAGACATCCCCCTCGTTCCATTGGTCACCGGAGAGGCCGGCGGCCATGGTCACGTGACCCCGCAGGATCGTCACCAACCCACCAACTCGCTCGCATGACCGGGTGTTCATCTTGTGCGGCATGGCCGAAGACCCGACTTGACCAGGCCGGAAGCCTTCTGTCGCCAGGTCCTGGCCGGCCATGAGACGAACCTGCAGGGCGATGTTGGCCGGTCCGGCGGAGAGTTGCAGCAAGGTCGAGACCATGTCGAAGTCAAGTGAACGCGGGTACACCTGCCCGACGGCCCCCAGAACGCGCCCCACGCCGAGATAATCGGCAACCTCGTTCTCGACTGCCTCCACGGCTGTCGCGCCACCGAGCAGGTCGAGCTGATCCTGTTGCGAGCCGACTGGGCCCTTGATCCCCCGCAGGGCAAACCGATCACGAAGGTCATCCAGGCGTTCGACGGCACTCAGGAGTTCTTCACCGAACTGGGCGAACCGCTTCCCCATGGTCGTGGGCTGAGCCGGCACGTTGTGGGTGCGTCCGACGACCACGGTGTCGGCGTAGCTCACTGCCAGTTCGGCCAAACGGGCCAACAGCGCCGTCGCTCGCCGGTCGACCAGTTCGAGCGCCCGCCATGAGAGGACCTGCTCGACGTTCTCGGTGGCATCGCGCGACGTCAGACCCTTGTGCAGTTCCTCGTGCCCGGCCAGAGCACAGAACTCGTCGAGCCGTGCTTTCACATCGTGACGCGTCTCGAGCTCACGGACCCGGATCGCCGCCAAGTCGATCTGGTCGACGACGGCCTCATAGGCGACGAGGACCGATGGATCGATGTCCAGGCCGGCATGGATCTGCGCAGTCAGAACTGCGATCCAGAATTGGCGTTCGGTACGGACTCGGTTGATCGGATCGAACAACTCGACCATGGCATCGCTGGCGTATCGGTCAGCCAACACGTTGGGAATGGACAAAGCCACCTCGAAACCTCGTTGAACTACTCAAGCCGACATGGAACCGTGACGATTCCCTTAGAAGCAGTGTGCCGGAATCTCTAGCAGGAAGTACCCGAGTAACTATGCAGGGCCGATGCGACAACGACGCACTGGACATCGCCGAGGACATCTGCGATATCTGCAGGGGCGAGTTCTGCGCGGAATGCCTGTTGTTTCCCCGTGGCCGCAAGTCGAAGCCGGTGTGTCGACAGTGCGCCATCAACAGTAGCGGCATCCGCGCAGGTGCCAAGGTCGAGCGGCGGATCGGTCGGCGGGAGGCGCTCAAACGTCGCGAACAACTGAGCCAGACTCGTCAAGAACGAGCAAGCGGGCGGTTCGTCTTCTTCGACGAAGAAGGTGGAGGCTTCGAACTCCCCGAGCCCGAAGTGCCCCAGCCAGTGGAATCGAGCGAGATCCGGCGCCGAAAGGTGTCCTTCGGTCGGCGCTCCCGTCAGGACGCCCAAGCGAATGTAACGGACGATTCGGAACTCGAAGCCGGGTTGGAGCCTGCAGGCGCTGGTGCCCCATCGATCGAGCCCGGGCCGGCCGAGCCCTGGGAGTCGGACAACCGTCCACTCGTCGACGGACGAGAAGACACCGACGACTTCTTCTCGTCCGGAACCACTGATGAGCGCGAGACCGCCTATCTCAGCCCGACAACCACCGATGCCACTCCGACGGCAACCGAACTCCTCGCCCGCTTGAAGCAATCGTCGGCCGGGCAACCCATGGCCTCGGCCGATCTCCAGGAATGGTCAGCGGCCGACGGGCCATCCTCCGACTTCCCTGCGGCCGGGGACCCCCCACCTCCGGGTCCGCATCCCATCAATCCGCACGGGGTGGACCCCTCTGTCGCGAGCTCACTTCCGGCTCCGATCAGTGAGGAGACGTGGAACGGCGAGAACCTGGCCGGTCCCATCTTCGCGAGCCAATCGGGGCCATTCGACCCCACGATCGATCCCTTCGGCCTCCCGACCGGATCCGCCCTGCTCGAGATCGACCCCTTTGCCTTGCCCGGTCAATCTCTCCATGAACCGGAATCGATTCGGTCGAGTCTGACAGATCGCATTCCCGCCGACCGCGATCTCCCCATCGAGCGGGTCCACCCGGTACCGCAGCCACACTCCAGCGACGAACTCAGGGCTGAACAGGCGGCCGCCCAACGAGTCGCAGCCCAGCGAGCCACGGTCGCGGCCGAGCACGCTCGACTCCAAGCCCAACAAGCCGCTGCCCAACAAGCCGCCGCCGAACAAGCAATCGCTCTCCAAGCAGCAGCGGCAGCCCGGGAAGCTCGACTCCAAGCCCAACAAGCCGCAGCCCAACAAGCCGCAACCCAACATGCAATCGCGCTCGAGGCTGCAGCCGACCAGCCGGTTCGACCCAGCGCTCAACAGACCATGGGCCACCAGGCAGTCCCACCGCAGGTGGGGACTGCCGAACAGACACGACCGATTGCCGAACCGGTCAGCAACCCGGCTGCCGACGTCGACGATCGGGGCAATTGGATCCCACCGGCATTGCGGGGAATGGTGGCCAAGGACGTCCGGGAAGCGAACGCGCTACCGAAACGCCGCTGACCTCAGCTCGACCAATGCAGGAACTGGTCCCGGCCAGGACCGGTCGAAGCCAACGTCACGGGCACACCGACCTGCTCCTCCAGGCGACGCAGATAGCTGGCGGCCTGGACCGGTAGGTGGCCGGGCTCGGTGGCTGTTGTCAGATCCTGCTTCCAACCAGGGAACTCTTCGTAGATGGGCACCGCCCGATGCAACTCCGACTGGTGGTAAGGCAACTTCTCGACTCGCTCACCGTCGATCTCGTACGCGACACAGAGCTTGACCGTGTCGAAGGTGTCGAGGACGTCCAGCTTCGTGATGGCAAGCTCGGTCAAGCTGTTGAGGCGTACGGCGTGGCGCAACATCACTGCGTCGAACCATCCGGGGCGCCGCCGCCGACCAGTGTTGGTCCCGAACTCTCGCCCGATCTCGACCATCTTGTCGCCGTCATCATCGAACAACTCGGTCGGGAAGGGACCGGCCCCGACGCGGGTCACATAGGCCTTGGCGATCCCGACCACACGATCGATGTGTTTCGGTCCGATTCCTGCACCGGCACACGCTCCCCCGGCAGTCGGGTTGCTCGACGTCACGAACGGGTACGTACCGTGATCGAGATCGAGGAACGTGGCCTGCGCCCCCTCGAACAGCACGTTCTCCCCGGCATCGAGCGCGTCATGAACGAGATTCACCGAATCGGCGATGTGGGGCCGGAGGATCGGCAGGCACTCGGCCAACACCTTGTCCGCCAACTGATCGGGATCGATGGGCAGCCGGTTGAACACTCGGGTCAGCACCTTGTTGCTGTGCCCCAGCACCGTGTGAAGCTTGGCTCGAAAGATGTCCTCGTCGAGCATGTCCTGGACTCGGATGCCCAACCGCATCGCCTTGTCGGCGTACGCCGGGCCGATACCACGCTTGGTCGTTCCCAGCTTGGCCTTGCCCAGATGGCGCTCGTGCAACGCATCGAGCTCCTGGTGATAGGGCAGGATCAGGTGGGCATTGCCCGAGACCTTGATCTTGTCGACGCTGACGCCCCTACCCCGAAGCATGTCCATTTCCCGCAACAGCACGAACGGATCGACCACGACGCCGTTGCCGATGACAGGAGTGATGTGTTCGTAGAGCACCCCACTGGGAACCAACTGAAGGGCGAACTTCTCGTCGCCGACCACCAGCGTATGACCAGCGTTGTGGCCTCCCTGATAGCGGACGACCATGGACATCTCTTTGGCCAGGAGATCGGTGAACTTCCCCTTGCCTTCGTCGCCCCACTGGGTTCCGACCACAATCGTTGCAGGCACGTCGGTCAACCCTATCGGGCGGGGAATGCGGCTCTGCACTCGCTCGGTGAAGCCGCGCTGGGGCACGATGTGCCGATGGAAACCGCCGACATTCGACGTCATCTCGAGGCCATCGACGACCAGGGCTACACGATCGTGTCCATCGAGCCCGATCTCACCCGACGCCTCGTCGAGACCGTGGCGCGACTGGAGGACGAACTGGCCGTGCGCCCGATGATGAATCGGGCCGAGGGGTACAACACCAAACGCATCTACAACCTGTTGGCCAAGGACCGCGTGTTCTGGGAGATGCCCGTTCATGAGCAGGTGCTTCCCGTCGTCACCGGTCTCCTCGACAAGTGGGCCATCCTGTCCGGAACGACGGCAATGAACATCGGACCCGGCGAGGACCTTCAGGGCATGCACACCGACGAGGGCAACATCTCCCTGCCCCGTCCGCGACAACCGCTCATGGCGGTGACCATCTGGGCGCTCACCGACTTCACTGCCGAGAACGGTGCCACTCGACTGGTGCCCGGCAGCCATCGCGCCGATCGGGAGCCACGACCCGACGAGGACGGCGATGCCATTGCAGCCGAGATGCCGGCCGGGTCCGTGCTGATCATGCACGGAGGAACATGGCATTGTGGCGGGCCGAACACCACGACCGACCAGTGGCGCATGGGCGCGAACATCCAGTACTGCGTCGGCTGGATGCGGACCCAACAGAATCACTATCTCAGCATCCCCGACGACGAGGTGCGGGCCATGCCCAAACGCCTCCAACAACTCGCTGGCTACGGCCTGCACAAGGGTGCCATGGGCCACGTCGACGGCCAGAGTCCCGGAGCCATCATCGGCGCGACCGAGACCGCTCGACGGGCCTATGAGTACTCCGAGGAGCGCAGCATCCAGGGCACCCCCACGGTCAATGGGAAAGCCTGATGCTGGG
>CALACD010000352.1 GCA_937890445.1 uncultured Acidimicrobiia bacterium
GGATCGCCGATATGGCCGTCCGGTCCGAAGTCATGGGCCAGCCAACCGAAGCTGACGGTTCCCCCGAATTTCACGTGCCGATTGTCGGCAAGGTGTTCGGGGACGTTGCGGCTGGAGCGTTCCATGCGAACGAGATCGGGCCGCAGGTGCAACATCATCGATGTCTCGCCCAGTCCGCCGTGGATACCCATGCCGAGTTCTTCCTCGGTCGAGGGCCCGCCTTGATCGGGTGGCACGTTGGGATGAAGCAGGAAGGTCTCGAGGCCGTGGTGGAGCCGAAGCTCGCGGCACGCGACGTTGAGCAGAGAACTGTTGCCGCCGTGACCGTTCAGAAATGCCAGTTTGCGGGCGGGCGTTGCGGCCAATGATCGTCCGATGTCGTCGAGCACTCGGAGGAGGGTCTCGGGGCCCAACCACACCGTGCCGGGGGTACCGGCATGCTCGTTGGACTTGGTGTAGGCCAAGGGTTCGAGGAGCCACAGATCGAGCTCCTCGCCTGCCTGGTCGGCCACTGCCTCCGCGCATGACGTGGCGATCACGAGGTCGGTGTTGAACGGAAGGTGGGGCCCGTGTTGTTCGATGGCCCCGATCGGAAGCACCATGATCGACCGATCGTTGAGGTGGTCGAGGAGATCCGAGGCACGAAGATCACTGAGGCGGCGGGTGGATGCGGTCATGCCCGCACGGTAGCGCCTGGGTTTCAGCGCGCAGAAGGTTGCCCGTTTGCTCGGTCGAAGGTCGGCCGCTGGTCGGCCTCTCGTCGCTCCCGGCTCGACTGCTTGTCCCGGTAGAGGGCGCTGTCGGCCAGCGCCAGAAGTCCGAGCGGGGTTTGATCCCTCCCGTGCGCGACCCCGATGGAACAACCCACCGACAGTGGCCGACCGTTCCACACCAGCGGTTCGACGATCGAGCTGCGGATTCGCTCGGCCAGCCGCCGGGCATCGTCGTGTTCGGTGACCACGACGAATTCGTCACCTCCCAGTCGGGCGACGGCGTCACCCTCCCGCACCGCTTCGGACAGCTTTCGCGCTACCTGCAGCAGCACGAAGTCGCCGGCTGCATGGCCGTGTGTGTCGTTGATCTGCTTGAAACGATCGAGATCGAGGTAGAGCACGGTGAGTTGCGGGGTTTCGGACGACCGCCGGGGGGTCACCGATGGATTGGTGGGGTCGAGCAGATCGAGGAGGGCTCGACGGTTGAGCAGGCCGGTGAGCTCATCACGGTTGGCATGGTCTTCGAGCTGAGCGGTGAGGCGGCCGTTCTCGCTGATCAACACCACTACTCGCAGGGCGAGAAGTCCCAGCATGGCGAGGCCCAGTTCCGATGGCGTCGAATCCCAGCCGTGCGTGAGGAAGGGTAGGGAGGCGATGAGGAGTGGAGCCCCGGTGATGAGCTGTTGGGCTGCGATCGACGGGGTGGCCGTCCGCATCCGCCGGCCCATCGTGGGATCGAGGGCGGCCAGTCCGATGAGGGCCAGGCCGATGGTCCAGAGATAGTCATACCAGGTGCCGAAGGTCAGGGTTCCCTCGACGCCGAGCCGAACATGGAACGTGCCGGCGACTGCGCACACCGCGGCGCCGGAGCCGATGAAGGCCAACGACCAGCTCGCCGACCCTGCGGCCCGCGGCAGCAACAGGAGTGTCGTGACCGAACCGATGACGGTGATGATGGGGAAGGCACCCAGATAGACGAGTTCTGCGGTCGATTCGACCAGTGTCGGCAGAGGAGCCATGACCCAGCTCCAGATGGCCACGAGAATGCCACTGGTCAGCCACGCACCGTCCAGGAGAATGCGTGTCAACCGTAGCCCGGTCAGGGTTGCTCGGCCGAGGACCAGCACCGACGTCATGATCGACAGTGCCACGATCGGGGCCACCAGCAGCGCCAGCGTCGGTGTGCCGTTGGAGGCTGCAGGATCCAACGCGAACAAGGCAAGGGCGGCGGCCATGGTGAGCGCGATCGAGCACCAGGCGAGGCGGTCGAGGCCGGAGACCATCCGCTGAGCGTGCATGACGCTGCCGATCACGGTCAGCCCCGCTATCCCGAAGCTCAGGTTTGACACGAGGTCCGTCGTGCCCTGATCGAGCGGCAGCAGATAGGCGAGTCCGGTGCTGACCGCAAGGACGAACCAGAGCAGGACCAGGGCACGCTGGAGACCAGCGTCTGGTCTCGGCAGGCTCCGGGTCACACGATCAGCGTCGGCAGCGTCTGCGCCCGTGTGAGATCTCGGGCCCGATGGGACCTCGATCAGTCGAGGTAGCGACCACAGAAGGGCCAGGGAGAGGAACCGCGTCGTTCGTAGAGGAGTCGGGCCCGACGGTCCTGCTCATCGGGTGGGGCGGCCGCGGGGTCGCCTGTACCTCCGACGGACTTCCAGGTCGCCTGGTCGAACTGGTAGGCGCCCCGATACTTGCCGGAGGGGTTGAGGGCGGTGTAGTCGCCGCGGGATTCGCACCACCGCAGTTCGGCCCAGGCCTCGGCCGACGGCAGGTCTCGACGGTCGGTCGATGACGGAGCCGGCAGCGTCTCGCCGAGAGACGGACCAACCCCGATCATCGGGTGGTGGTAGCCGGCCGGAAGAGCTCGAGTCGGTTCGCCGGTCACGGCGAAGAAGCGATCCAGTTGGGCAGGAATCGGAAGCTCTGCCGGCGAGGGAATCGATACCTGGTCCGGACCGACGAGTGCCTCGAGTGGCAGGTTCTGGTAGTCGAAGTAGGGGCCGACGAGCGCGGGCGACGCAACGATGTTGACTTCGGTGAGATGAGCCTGTGCTCCTCCCATCGCCGTTTCTCCGGCTACGACCACGACGGGGAAGGACATCGTTGCTGGAGGCTCCGATGGTTCGGTGGCGGGCAGGGCAGCCAAGGCGGCCAATCCGAAGCCGGTGGCCAACCACGGTCCGAGCACCGAAGGCGCGGGCCCGATCGCAGCGGTCTCGCCGTCATCGCCGATCGTGTCCGGCCGGAAACGATCCCACCACAAACCCCGTAGTGGACGCGCGTCGGAAAGCCTGGGGGTCAGCGCGGGGGCGAGGCCCGTGGTCAAGGAGGGGGAGTGCATGAGATCGACCGTCGTGATCCAACGACGAATGGGTGAAACTACACATGTGTGATCCGGGCCCACAACCAGGAAACCGAAGGTTCACGGAGCGTGGTCCCCGAGATCGGGCTCGGTTCGGAGGTGTAGCGTGCGACGCATGAAGATCTCGGCCGCTGTCGGAAGCTTTCTCGCTCGCCCGCTCCACGCTGTCTTGGCCACCCATGGCCCCGATGGCGAGATCTCTCAATCGGTGGTCTGGTATCGAGCCGAGGAGGACTCGGTCTGGATCAGCTGCCGGCCTGGGTCGGTGAAGGCCCGGCACGTGGCCAACGATCCCCGTGTCTCGCTGCTCGTCCTTGCGCCCCACGGAGGTAGCTACGTGCGTCTGGAGGGAAAGGCGATGCTCGATGGCACCGTTTCCGACGAGCAACGGTTGGCCTTGATCTCGCCGTACCAGGGAGCCGACGCAGAAGTGTGGCTGATCGAGCATCCGCTGCCGTCGCCCAATGCATTGCTTCGTATCCGCCCCGAACGGGTGGTCACCAGCAACGTGCGTTGATCCTGGTTGTCTGGTGCGGACGGTTGTCTGGTACGGACGGTTGTCTGGTGCGGACGTCGAAAGACCCGCTGGAGCTCGATGTTCCAGCGGGTCTCGTCATGAGCGGAGAGGGTGGGATTTGAACCCACGGTCCCCTTACGAGGACACCTCCTTAGCAGGGAGGCACAATCGACCGTACTCTGTCACCTCTCCACAGAGGGACGAATCCCTCGTGGATCGCAGAGTGTAGCGAGTCGGTTGTGGGGTGGCAGCCTCCCGTCTGACAAGATGCCGGTCATGAAGAAAACAGCTACCTCGGGCGAGATCTATGCAGCGATGCGGCGAGAACTCGTGGCGCTGGCACGAGGCCTCTCGACGGCCGAAGCTGCGCTGGCGGTTCCGCATTCGCCGGCATGGTCGATCTCCGATGTCGTCGCCCATGTCGTCGGCATCTCTCTCGACCTGATCGAAGGCAACCTCGATGGCCTGGGGAGTGACGCCTGGACCGAGGCTCAGGTGTCCAGTCGGGCCGATCGTTCCCTGGAGGAGGTCTGTGTCGAATGGGAGCAGATGGACGATCGCATCGATGTCTTCATGGCGAACGATCCGTTCTTCGCGGTGCGGGCTGGAGCCGATCTGGTCACCCACGTCCATGATGTGTTGGGTGCCCTCGGCCGTTCCGATCAGGGCCTCGAGGTGTCCGGCCGTGACGGCCCCGGTGTGCGAATGGCACTCGAGCGTTACGGCCCGTCTTTCTGTGAGCGGGCCGCTGCCGCCGGCTTGGGTGTGGTGCGAGTGGATGCCGGGGAGCAGGTGTGGCAGTCGGGCGACGGCGTACCCGTCATCGAACTGCGAGGGTCAGCGTTCGAACTGCTTCGGGCCTTCAGTGGCCGCCGAAGCGTTGCTCAGGTTCGCTCAATGGATTGGTCGGGCGACCCGACGCCCTATGTGCCGGTCGTCAGTCCCTACGGCATGCCCGACTCCGACATCGGCGGCTGAGCAACCTTGGAGTCGGAGCCGTTCCGGCGTCGACATGTGCCGTCTCCGACCGGCACTGCCGCCAGAAGGCCTGGTCACCGGGCAAGTGGCAAGAGGGCAAGCGTTCACATGGCGAGCAGGCTGGCGGTCACCTTGTCGGTGAAGTCGACGGGCCAGGTGTCTTGCAGGTCGACGATCTCTCCTGCCGTGGTGATGGTGTTGACCATCTCGAGCGCCGCTCGCAACACGTCGCGTTGGTAGTCGGGTTTCTCGGGTGGTCCGAACGGATTGCCCATCGGGAAGTTCACGAACATGGACCTCGGCGGGCAGACCAGTTCGGTCAGATCACGTCCCGTCGAGACCAGAACGGTCGGAATACCGGCGGCTTCGACGACTCGGGCGACCAGACCCACGGTCTGGTGGTCGAGAGGTCAAGCGGGAACCAGCAAGAACAGATCGACATCGTCGGCCTTCAGCTCGTTGACCAGAGCCGGAGCGGCGACCTCGGTGGTGTGGGTTCGCTTGTAGATCCGACCCATGAACCCGCTCCACAATCGAGGCGCCACCGATCCAATGGTGCCGTCGGCCTCCAGTTCGCGCAGTCGGTCGATGGGGAACACGGTGTTCACGTCGCGTTGGGCATCGCTGGTGTCGTAGTAGCTGTCACTGACCGAGAAATCGACTCCGGCAGCCTCCGGGTCGACGGTGTCGAGCCGGAAGTCGTTGCGGGCGTAGGCATCCCAGGTCGGCATCGAACAGTGTGAGACGCCACCGGAGGTGAGCATGGAGACCCGGCATTCGGCCAAGGGCTTCTCGAGCGGTGTGAGTTCTTCGGGTTGGTTGACGGTCCACTCGTAGGGAGGAAAGCCCTGCGCTCGGTATCGCTGGTTGAGGAGATCGACGTAGCGCACTGGTTCCATGTCTTCACCTTAGGACACCGAAGGATGACCGTCGTTCGGGCCCGGGCATCGAGGAGCGTCGAGTGCGGAGAGGCGACCGGTGGCAGCGATAGGTTTGCCAGTGATGGCGATTGCCTGTGTCTACTGCGGCGGCTCTCACGAGACCGCAGCCGGTGTGCGTGCGTGCTGGTCCGAGCATGAAGGTCACCCGACCGAGCCGGCTCGGGCGCCGTTGCGACCCGAGCCCCGATCGCCGAGTCCAGAGAACAGCCGGCCCAGCCTGTCGGAGCCGACCCGAGGCCTGCTGATCGCCGCGACCCAACCTGGCATGGACCTGTCGCGTGGCTTGGCTCCGGCGAAGGCCGGCCCCGACGTGCTCGGACGCCATGCTGTCGTGGCTGCTGGCACGTCGGCGCCGCCACCGTGGGCTGGGGCGTCGCGTCTGATCGTCGATGATGCGGTGTTGGCGAGCCCGTTCGACGCGTTGGTCTCACTACGGTCGGCTGCGCATTCCCGACAGCGCCTGGTGATCGAACTCGGGGTGGACTTCGACGACGCGCCGGTATCGGCCACCACCGTGGAGCCGTTCGTACTGGGTCCTCGGTTCGCCTTCGAGCTGGACGAGTTGCATCACCTGGTGTGGGGCAACTCCATCGACTGGCGTGATCCGACGAGGCCGTGTTGGCGGGCTCTCGATTCGGCCGTACACGCCGGCGCCACCGCGGTGACGGCGGATGGGGACGGCGACCTCGTCCTACCGAGCGGCGAAGTGGTGTGGCTCGATGGCGGGCCGGTGCGGTTCACCGCGCCGATCGATGGCGTGGCCGTCATGCACGCCGTTGCCGTCGAGCATCGAACCTTCGGTGTCCCGACGTCGAATGATTCCGCCGCCGATCTTGCACCTGATCAGCTGGCGGCCGTCACTCACGAAGGCGGGGCGGCCCGCATCATTGCTCCCGCCGGGTCAGGAAAGACCAGGGTGTTGACCGAACGGGCCCGCCACCTTCTGACTCGTTGGAACCTGCCGCCGGGGGCGGTCAGCCTGGTGGCGTTCAACAAGCGGGCGCAGGAGGAGATGAAGGAGAGGACGGCCGACCTTCCGCAGTTGCAGGTTCGAACACTCAATGCCATCAGCCTCGCCATTGTCAACGGGTCGCCACCTTTCGCCCCTCAGCAGATCAACTGGCGAACGATCGATGAACCCGACGTCCGTCGGATCATCGGTGATCTGGTCACGTTTCCCCGGCGCCGTAACAGTGATCCTGTTGCGCCATGGATCGAGGCACTCAGCCTGATTCGTCTCGGTCTGGTGGATCCCGTCGACGCCGAGAGCCGCTATGACGGCGACGTGGATGGGTTGTCCGTTGCGTGGCCCAAGGTTCGAGCCACGCTCGAGCGTCAGCGGGTGGTCGATTTCGATGACCAGATCTACCGGGCGCTGCTGGTGTTGCTGACCCAACCCGAGGCCCGCCGAGTTGCCCAACGGGCGAGTCGTGTCCTGCTGGTCGACGAGTTTCAGGATCTCACTCCCGCCCATGTGTTGTTGATTCGTCTGTTGGCTGCCCCCGATGGTGCCGTGTTCGGGGTCGGTGACGATGATCAGACGATCTATGGCTACAACGGTGCCGACCCGGCGTGGTTGATCGACTTCGAGGGGTTGTTCCCGGGAGCTGGTGCTCACCCGCTGGAAGTCAACTATCGCTGCCCCGAGGACATTGTCGAGGTGGTCGATCGCTTGCTGCGCCACAACACGCGACGGGTGGACAAGACGATCCGGGCCGCTCCCTCGACCGGTTCGGGGTCCGACGAATCCGTCGGTTGGTCGCTGGCTGTGGGGGACGATCCGGTTGGCCGGACTCGCCAGGTGGTCGAATCGGCGATCGGCGCCGGCGCCGAGCCGAGCGATGTGGCCGTGTTGACCCGGGTGAACGCGGTGCTGGCTCCCGTGCAGGTGGCCTTGATCTCGGCGGGAGTTCCGATTGCTGGCGGTGTCGGTCTGGAGTTCTTGCAGCGCACGGCGGTTCGGTCGACCCTGGCCTGGATCCGGCTGGCTACTGCGGGACGGGGCGGTCCGAGCGGGTTCAACACCGATGACGTGCGAGAAGCGCTGCTGCGGCCGTCTCGTTCCTTCCATCCTCGCATCAACGATTGGATTGCCGAGCAGTCGAGCCTTTCCGAGCTGCGGCGATTGGCTGCGCGGTTGAACAACGACAAGGACGTTGACCGGCTGCTCGAGTTCGCGGCCGACATCGAGACCTTGCAGGCATCGGTTCGTGACGGTGCGACAACCCGGCAGGTGGTCGACGTCCTGATCGAGTCGATCGGTCTGGCGGGAGCAGTCATGACGCTCGATGCTCATCGCCGCGGCATGAACCGAGCCGCCCAGGGTGATGATCTCACCGCCATGGTGCAGTTGGCCGAGCTTCACCCCGATGCTGCCGGCTTTGGCCGCTGGCTCGCCAACCAACTTGCGGTCAAGCGGTCGTCCCATGGAGTTGTGTTGGCCACCGTGCATCGGGTGAAGGGACAGGAATGGCCCCACGTCGTCGTGCATCTTGCCGGTGATGATCAGTACCCCCATCGCTTGGCCGACGACGTCGAAGAGGAGCGCCGGTTGTTCCACGTAGCCATCACCCGAGCAAGTCGACACGCCACCGTGGTCACCGGCCCCGATCCGAGCCCGTTCATCTCCGAGCTGGTCACCGAACCGTCGCCTGACCGGGTCGTCGTCCGCCATCAGCCGGAAGTGGTGCGATCGGCCTCGGCCCCGAAACGGGCCAGTGCCGATCCGAGCGAAAGTCTGGATGGCGAGCAGCAGGAGTGCTACGACGCGTTGTGTGCGCTTCGCCAGGAGCTGCGAGACGGTAAGCCGGCCTATGTGGTGTTCGACAACAAGACGGCGGCCGCCCTGGCTCGTGCTGTCCCGAAATCGATGGACGCATTGTTGAAGGTGCCTGGCATTGGGCCGGCCAAGGTCGACAAGTATGGCGAAGCCATCCTGCGATTGCTGGCTGGCCGCTGACCCAGACCTGTGGGGCTGGGTCAGCTGGTTCGATCGGTCCCGTGGGACCACAACGTATCGACGTCGACGAAGTGGCCGGGGTCGCGTTGGTGGATCTGGGATGAGTTGGCAGCTCCGTTGAAGGTGAACAGCTGGAGGTCTTGGCGAATGTCGACACTGGCGGCAGCCAAGCCGTCGTCGATGGGGATTCCGGTCCCGTCGGCTACCCGGACCAATCCCGAGAAGGCGGCGACGGTGGCTGCGGCCTGGCCGGCGCCAGCTGCACCGACGGCTTCGATCAGTCGGGACCGAAGTTCATCGAGGTCGTCGCCTCCTACGGCCGCTTCGGCGAAGGCCACGAGGTCCTTGCCGTGTGCTACTCCGGTTTCGGCAGCTTCGACACCGACCGTGGTTTCGAGTCGGGCGTCGCCTCCGAGGGCTTCACTACTCGCACGGAGCAGTGTTGTGTGGGCCGTTGTTCAATAGAAGCACTCGTTGAGTGCTGCCACCCGGGACGCGACCAGTTCGACTTGGGGTCGACTCAGCGGCGTGTCCCACACCAGGTCGCTCATCCCCGGAGCCGAGTACATGGGCACGCTGGCGGTACGGAAGAGTCGGTTGGCGCTCGGGACGAGGCTCAGTGCCCGGGCCACATTGGCGTAGGGAAACGGGTCGACCATCGGAACGTGGGCTCCGATGTCGGCGAGCCCTTCGGGGCGCTGGCGGCTGGGTTGGCCCGGATCGGGCGTCACGGGCGGGAGCGCCTCGACCTCGACGCCGGCACAGGCTGCAAACATGTCGATCATGACCGTCGTCGCAACCACGGCAACGAGTTCCACGTAGTGACCGTCGCCCAGCGCATCGATGCTGGCCATCGCCCACTCCTTGTCGATCGAACCGGGATTGGTCGTCAGATGGTCGACGATGGGGAGGACGGTGTCGAGGCCCTCCACGGCGCTTGGCAGGTTTCTGCTCCAGGGTGGAAGGTGGCGAACGGCGAACACGGCCCGGGCTCGGCCGGCGATGGCGAGGAGCTCGTCGGCGCTCCACCAGGTTCCCGCTAGCTGCAGCTGTCCCCATACCAATCGGTGAGACTCGGCGACATCCGGATCGATCGTCATCGGTGAGTCGGTGTAGGCGAACAGTTCTGAGCGCATGGCCTCACCGTAGTTGGTCTGGCCGTGCGCTGTCATGGCGAACCTGACCCCAACAGCTGCGAGAACCGCAGCGTCAACCAGGGGCCAGACCACAATGACTCGTTTTGCCTGTGTGGGTGGGATGTACCCTGGGGCGCCGGCAGCCCTGGAACGAGGAGGATTTCGACGTGGCAAGACCCGATGTGAACGCCGATGCCCGTCGGGCGTTCGATGTGCTCAAGAGCGGTGGGACCGAGATCTTGCCGATGGATGTGGGCTATTCGATCATCGGCGGCTCCACGGCTTCGCTCGTGCGAATCTTCGACGCCAAAGGGCGGGCGCCGGAGAAGCTGAATGCGATGATCGGCGACAATCAGCTGTCCGAAGAATTGCACCTTCTGGACGAACTCCAACGGGCAGTTGTCGATGCGCTGACCCGTGACCGTGGTCTGCCCCTCGGCATCATTGCTCCGGCAGACATGAACCATCCGCTCATCCGGGCCATGGACGACGAGGGCCGCCGCCGTTCGACCAGCGGCGGAACCGTCTGCATGCTGCTGCATGCCGGTGCCTTCCATGCCGAGATCTCCCGCCTCAGCCGAGAGGAGGTTCACCCGCTCTTCGGCTCGTCGGCCAATCGGACCATGCAGGGCACGAAGTTCCGTGTCGAGGACATCGAACCCGACATCCGCGCCGTGGCCGATGTCGAGATCAACTACGGGCTACGGAAGTACCACCGGTACGGCAAGAGCTCCACGCTGCTCGATCTCGCCGACATGTCCGTGGTCCGGGAAGGTTCCTGTTATGAGTTGATCAGTGATGCCCTGGTCCGCGACTTCGACATCCGTCTCCCGGAGGCCGATGCCGCCTGACGCTCTCGAACCCCGGTGGAACCCTCGAACCCCGGAGGAACCCTCGAACCCCGGAGGAACCGAGGAAAGAAGAGACTCTTTCGTGGAACCGGTGGTCTGTGCCCGCAACGTTCTCTCAAGCCAGGATCCAAGCGGCTAGCCTCTCGGGTGGAGAGATGGCAGAGCGGACGATTGCGTCGGTCTTGAAAACCGTTGTGGCTTCACGGTCACCGGGGGTTCGAATCCCCCTCTCTCCGCCAAGTTTTCCCTGATCAGCCTGGGTTTCGACCCTCAGCAGTCAAGGGAAGCTTCGAGTCTCGAAGCGACAAGAATCAACGCCGGAACACTCAGGGAACACTGGCAGGGGGCCGATAGAGACCCCAATGGTGTTCCAGAGACACGACGCAGGCGATCGATGACCGCCCAGAAGGTGCAGGTCTTCGCGCTCGGTGTGCCGAAGGCCGACGTGGCGAAGGAGCAACGTCGGTGGTCGGTGCGTTGGCGGATCGACGGTCGCGACCGTATGCGCAAATTCAAGTCGAAGGCCCAGGCGGAGCGGCTCCGGTCGCAGCTGCTCGTCGCCGCCGGCGCCGCCCAGCCGTTCGACCTCGCGACCGGCCTGCCGGCTGAGTGGGTGCGGGTCGACCTGTCGTTCTTCGAATGGGCGCAGCAGTGGCTGGAGTTGAAGTGGCCGAAATGGGCAGGCAATTCTCGACGGGCCGGGGTCGAGGTACTCGTGGCGTTCACGCCCCACCTCGTCTACCCGGATGCTCCAGCGCCGCCGGTGTCCGACGCCGAGCTCCGGTCCTGGTTGTACAACGTGGCCTTCGACCCCAATGCCGAGATGGATGCGACCTCACCTCTGGCTCGGTGGTTCGATCGCTACTCGCTCGGCCTCAACGAGATCGGTGCTGGCGAGCTCGAGTTCGCGCTCAGTCGTGGTCTCTTGCGAGTCGACGGGACGACGGTGGCGGCAACGACCGCAACGAGACGGAAGAACCTATTGTCGACCGTGCTCAAGGCGGCGGCGCGGCGAAAGCTGATCCCGTCGAACCCGATGGAATTCGTCGAGTGGCGAAACCCGTTGGCCGTCAACCGACTCGATATCGCCACCGTGCCATCCGCCGCGGAGGTCGCAGCGCTGGTGGAACTGGTTGCCTCGGCAGGAAGCGACGCCCGTTATGCCGCGATGTTCGAGCTGATGGGCATGGCGGGGTTGCGTCCGTCAGAGGTCGCAGGACTTCAGCCCGGTGATCTGCGCTTGCCTGCTACCGGGTGGGGACTCGTGCGCCTGGGACGGGCTACAGCCAGCCCCGGTGAGCGTTACACCAACGTTGACGGTCCGTTCGAGACCAAGGAGCTGAAGCACCGGGCCATTGATGACATTCGAGAGGTACCGCTGCCACCAAGGACGGTTGCCCGGCTTCGTGAGCACATGGAGCAATTCCCGACCGTCGATGGGCGAGTGTTCGCCAACGCGCTTGGTCGGCCGGTTGCCTCGGCCAGCTACTCGAGGGTCTTCAAACGGTTTCGAGACGAACTCTGGCCGGAGGGTCCCCTGAGCAAGATCGTTCCCTACGATCTTCGGCACTCGGCGGCGACGATCATGTTGCGAGCCGGTGTTCCGCCGGCAGAGGTGGCCATCCGTCTCGGCCATTCCGTCGACATGCTCAATCGGGTCTACGCCGGTGTGTTCGGCGGCGAGCGTGAGCGGTCCAACGCGTTGATCGACGCCGAGCTCGACGGCGCCTGACGCGAGTGTTGCCGAGCCGCAGCTATACGGGTGATCGGTTGCTGTCTGGGTTGGGTATGTGCGATACGGGTTTTGTCAGCCGACTCGCGTTGGGTTTCGCCAGGGTTCCCATCTCGAACGATTCGTATTACGATACTCCGATGTGGACTTCCATCGATCGGCGTTCAAGCATGGTCACAACGAATCGTCGATCATCCACGCCGTAGACAACGCAATCACGACTATCGATCTCGAACCGGATGCCGACCCACCGAAGGTGTTGACGATCGGCCCTGATCTGGCTGGCAACCTCCTCGAGGTCATCTGGCTACAACTCGATGGCGTCGATCTGGTGATCCACGCCATGCGGCTTCGCCCGACCTTCTTCGATCTACTCCCGACAGGGGACGACCAACGATGACACGACGCACCAAAACCGGACGCACTCTCACTGACGCTGAACTCGATGCGCTCGCCACCGAGGTCGAGAACACCGACTACGACGTCGAAACACTGAAACAGCAGCGGAGGCCCGGACGGCCAGCGATGGGCTCAGGGCCTGCCGACGTCGTGCCTGTGCGCATCGACCCGGAGTTGCGGGCTGCGATCGAGGCGAGAGCAGAGGCAGAGTCCACGACGACGAGCGCAGTGATTCGCGAGGCGCTCCGTAAATTCCTCGACGTCGCCTGAGTCTGACAGCGGTCATGACGCCCGAAGCTACGCACGACCTCGTTCAGTCACGGGGGAGAGTAGCGACGTTCGCGTCAAAGAATCGCGACGCCTACCCGGCGGTCTGGGGCAGGGTTCGGCTGCCTGAGCGTGAGTGGTATGGGGCAGTCCTTTGAACTCGTCCTGTTCGAGTAGACGAGACCGAATAGCTCGTTGACCGCTTCAACAACACTCAGTCGAGTCCGCGCACCGTTGGCAGCCAGGCAACGCCTTCCTGCTGTCGCCGCGCCTTGGCCTTCGTCAGGATTTACTGATCGAGCCCTTCCGGCCTGACGTCATCGAATCGTGTCTCCCCGGACTCGATCGAGGGGGATGGTGAACAATCTCAGCGGCGACCGCAGGGACGTCACTTGAAAACGTCATGATCGGTGTATGTCTGAGTTCACTTCGCCCGACAACATCAGTCACATTCGTCGTTTTGGGTGGCGGTCATCAATGGCGGTTGGGGCGGTAGTCATGGTCGCTGTGGGACTCATCGCTGCATCGGTGCTCGTGGATGAGCGGAGGGCTGACGGTCGTACGGCAACGGCGGGAGAGCTGGCCGATATCGGTGGTCAGGTTGGTGGTGCTGTTCTGGCGGGTCTTGCGCTGGCCATCTCGGTCTTCGTTGCTGAGAGCAAACGGGAGGCCATGAGCACGCGTCAAGCATGGCGTCGAGAGATCGATCACCGGTTGCAGGCGATCGTGCTTCTCGAACTTCGGGCGAGCTATCGAGACCAGCAGGAGCAGCGTCGAGCGACCTATCTGAAGGAGCACTTGCCAGTCCCAGCAGATCAGCGCATGCCAGCAAGGCCCGTGCGTACGACGGCTGAGCTGCGGGACGAGATTCAGTATCTGATCGACTATCTCGACAATGGGGAGCTTCTCGGGGCGTACCGAGAGGTCGATCGCATCCACACCGAGCACAAGGGCTTGGGCTACGTCGACCGGTTCTCTCGACCTCCTGAACGAGACAGGTTGATCAGGGAGGCTCTCGATGCCGCCGACCGCGTCGAACTCTCGGCGATCGAAGCATTGGAGAACTCGGTGAAGGATCACATCAAGCGGCAGTATCCACTTCGTTGACGAAGGACGAAAGAAGAGTCCCGTGGCCATCAGCCCAGAAGGTGGATCACCCGCATAGCCGGCTGGGGGAGTGCTCACTTCATCAGGCTGGAGCGTTCGGGTGCACTCTGGGGATGCTGGCTGCAGGGCCGTGTGTCGACTTCTTGTCGCCGTGAACGCCTGCCAATCGACTCGTCGGTTCGCAGCGCGTCCCATTCGGCCAGAGCAATGGTCAGGTATGTCCTTGTCAGCTGTGCAAGCCTGGCGTTTGTGAACGGCCACGTGAGGTCCCTCCGGAACCGAGTCAGGAAGCTGACGACGGTGCCCGCTCCTGACCCCTGGAGATCTCTGCCCGTTATTGCCGTGGGCGGTCTGGCCGCTGTCGGGTTCACCGACGACTCGAAGTCGTTGCTGGTGTTGTCTAGCGCTGGCGGCAGATCCCTCTACGACACTGGAACCGGCGAACGTATCGCTCGGGACCGAGACGCCAACCTCAACAACTGGCTCAGCGAGGACAACACCATGGCCGCCGGGATCGGTGTCGTCGCAGACGACACCGTCCACGTTGCCGGGCTTTGGGGCGGTGGCCTGTCCACATTGACGAGCGACGGTTGGTCTTGCACGGTCGTGGCACCCGATTGGCCGATCGAGCGAGTCGTGCTTCAGCCTCCAGGCGCGGACGTGATCACCGAGAGATTCGCATCCGGGTGTGTCCAGATCGCCGACTCAGCGGTGTCCGATCTACGGGTCGCTGGATTCAGTCCCGACGGGCGAACTCTGGTCGTCGCAACGGCTGCAGACATCACGCTATGGACGAGGTAGATTCCCTCGAACACACACCAGCGCCAGAGTTGTTCGTGTGCCCCTCGAACCGGCGGTCAGGGACGTTCTTCGGGCCCGAGGCTGTGAGCGGTATGGGTCAGTTCCGAGGGTTGCTGGTCCGAGGCTGGTCCGCCAGGTGCCCCGGTCGCTCTGGCCGTGAGCTGCAGGTTGGCCACCGACGGACTTCTATTCGCTTGTTTCGGCAGTATGCGCGGCGCGGGGGCCGTCTTGCGCCGGTAGCGGCCTCCGAGGTTCGCGCACACCGCTCGTCGGTGGTTCCGCGCCTCCGCGGTTGAAGCGCCCGGACAGGAAGAGGACGAGCCCAGTGAGAAGCCAAATGGTCGCGGTGACCGCAAGGGCGGTTGGCCACGCGCCGTCAATTCCGGCGAGCGTCGACGCGAGTCCGCTGATGAGGAAGACAACGAAAACTGCGGTGACCTTGCCTCGGCCATCGGCTCGTCGCAGTGGGGCGAGTGTCACGAAGCATTGAAACGCATGCTGACGGCTCCCGATCCGATAGCCACTGAAACCGAAGGCGGCGCTGATCTGGTACCGAATCCGGCGGCGGCGGAGTGAATTGATGCGCAACACGACAATTCCTCTCCTTCGCAGAGCCGGGTGCGGCCTTCACCTCCGATGAGCACAGTGTGCTCGCGATGACCGTGGAATGAAAGCAGCCACCGGCTTCGTGACAAGCGGGACGCGCGCACCGGGCGACGTCGTCCTCACCCATATAGCCGGCGTTTGGGGGCAGGCTCTCGAGCGCCCGGACCGAGCGGTATGGGATGGTCTTGGCGCTTGCTGCGTGACCCTGTTGCGCGGCTGGCGTCGTCGCTCGAGAATCACCGCTTCTCCGCCCTTTGGGCCCCTTGGCGAGGAGTGATGGGCATGCCCGGCTGAACGTGGTGCCAGAAATGTGGAACGAAGGGTCGAAGACGTGCCGGTGCTTCGTTGCCGGGTTCCACACTCTCGACGTCGTCGAGCCGATGCGTCGTTCAGCATCATTTCTCCGTCGACGATGTTCCCGACGTTCCACGGCATGCGGGCACCGTTGAAGACGGGACGTGATCGGCCGCCGTCTGCGGTGCAGTCCAAGCGGAGACGCACCGTGATGTCGTCAACGTCCGGCTCGGTCGCATCGTTGTCTTCCACATCTTCAGGATGTCAGTTCCCATCGGGGTCGCTGATGTCAGGTGCCGCCGGCTCGCTCTTGAGCAACGATGGAGGGCTGTCCACCGTCGGAGGCCGGTCCCTGTCGATCCGGATGCTTGGCTGAGCGTGCTGGCAGAACGGCGGAGGGAGTCGCTAATCGCCTCGCCACACGAGATGGGGGCCGAGACGCGGATTGTCGAAGATCTCGCGCGGCATGTTGGTCAGCCCGGCACCGAGCCCGATGTGATGCTCTGTCGATGGCCCGGCGAACACGCGGTAAGTGTCGAGCGAGTCCGCCAAGTCGAAGTCGAGTGACCGGGCGATCGCCCAGACCCGCTTGGTGGCCTCGTCCCCTGGCATGTCGATCGGTTCGGTCTCGGCTGAGAGCCGGGCGCCGGTCTCCGCCACGACGTAGGACCGTCCCCAATCGTGGGAGACCTTCTCGAAGGACCGGACCAGCACGCCGTCGCGCCAGTAGGAGAATTCGAAGCCGAGGTCGACGTCAGGAAGCACGCAGAAGAGCACCTCTTCGGCCGAGCTCACCAGTCGGCTGAGCACAGTGGCCACAGATGGCGAGTGAAACTTCGCCCACTCCCAATCGTCGCCGATGACGGTCCAATCGGGCGAGTTCCCGATTACGACGTAGCGCTGGCAATCTACGAGCGCGGACGTTGGGTGGTAGGCGTCGAGCCCGAGTAGCTCGAGCAGCTGTTCGTCTTCCATCCTCGTCCCCGACCGGACGAACACGTACGAGCCGGAATGAAGCTGTCCGGAGTCGAGAAACGGCGAGACCACTGGCGAAGTATCGCACGGAAGCTCGCCGACTGGAGCCGCCGCGGCAAGCCCGTGCGTTTCACCCATCATGGGATCACCCGCGTAACCGGCGGTAGGGGGCGGGTCTGCGCGCTCGTCAGGTGCAAAGTAGGGGTCACCGGATTGTTTACGCTCGAGCCCCGAATTTGCCGGGTGGTCATTGAACTGCGAAGTGAACGCCGAGGCACCCTCACCAACACCGTCAGCTGCCCCGGCCAGCCCAATAGCGAGGACGCCGACGATCATGGGCGACCGCAAGAACGGTGATGCTTTGTTCAGCCGAGGTGTAGGCGAGGTAGTACGGGAACGAGCCGACCGGCATTCGGCGCACCTCAAGGGACGAGTCGACACCGTCGACCAACGCTCCGGTGAAAGGCCATCGCGAAACATGATCGATGGTTCGATCCACCGCTGCGAGGAACGCATGGCCAAGCCCAGCTCGCTGCGCTTCGTACCACACCGAAGCCTCCTCGAGTTCGGCGATCGCCTCGTCGAGGAGGAGAACCTTCGCTGTCACTCGGTCAGAGAGTCAGACAGTCGCTGACGCACAGCGGTCCAGTCCTGGCTGGTCGCGTCACCAGCAATGGCTCGTCGAGCCCGGTCTTCGATTTCACGGACCCAATGTGCGTGCACATCGTCGAGATCTTCTTCTACGTCATGCTCGAGGCTGACCAACAATTCGGCGGCGAGTTCGGCGCGTGCATCGTCGGGGAGCGCCATGACTTCTTCGCGCAAAACGTTCGGCTGGATGGCCATCGCATCAGACTAGCTGCGGGCGTCGAAAGCGTCTCCTCGCCGAGCTACCCAGCTCGCGACACCAATCTCTGATTCTCGACCCGATCAGCGATCGGTCAGGCAGCTGTTCGTCGCGAGGGAAATCGCATGGCAATCTGCTCGACCCCACCCATCCCATAACACGCGGCCAATATCGCGATGTGCCATAGCCCCGAAGTGCCGTTCGGGGGCACTTGATATCGCGATGGCTAGACGTGGACCGACTCGACCTCGGGCGGCGCCGAAGGGGCGCAGACGGCCTCTCTGATCTCCGACTTAG
>CALACD010000353.1 GCA_937890445.1 uncultured Acidimicrobiia bacterium
CGATCATGCGGGCTGAAACCTCCGGCAGAAGCGACATCAAGTCAGACACACGTCACATCCTGCTAGCTCTGCACCGTACGCGCCGGGAATCGGCCGTATCGGGCACCGTAGAGGGCGATCAGACCGAGCCCGAGCAGCGGCACCAGAACCGCGAAGGCTGCCGCCGTGAACGGGCGCAGCGCAGCAACGGTCAAGCCGACGACGACCTGCACGCCGAGGCAGATGAAGAGCAGTCGACGATGGGAGGCCGCAACGACCTCACCGGTCAGGAAGAACACGCCACCGAACCACAGTTCCTCGTCGCGACTCCGGCCTGCGGCCAACACGAAGGCAACGGTGAACACCACGGCTCCGACGAGGAAGAGCACCACGTTGATCGACACACTGATGGTCAACGCAGTCGCGGCATCGAGGAGGCCGAGCCCCGAGGAGATCAGGTGAAGAGCGGTCACCAGCACGGCGATTCGCAGGAGCGTGCCGGCGGCACGAGGCAGATCGCTCATGGGTCCTGGTGCCTCTCCTCATCGACAGGACTCGTTTTCTCGACGGCGTCCTCGATGGCACAACGGAGTCGTGCCGCCAGGTGATCGTACGAGAAGGTGGCCTCGATCCGGTCTCGGGCCGCGACGCCCATGCATCGCCGACGGTCGGCATCTTCGACCAGGCGACGCAACGCGTCCGCCACTGCGTGGGGATCGTCGGGCCGGTCGACGACCAGACCCGTCACCCCGTGTTCGACCGCTTCGGCCGCCCCTCCGGAACGACCGGCGACGACAGCGAGCCCCGTGGCCCCGGCCTCCAGGAAAACGATCCCGAATCCTTCCTGCTCGAGGCCGGCCCACCGTTGATTGCACGGCATGCACATCACGTCGGCAGCTTGATACAGATCGACGACGGCCTCGTCATCCAATCGACCGAGCAGTTCGACCGGGGCGCCGAGTCGACGGATTCGACGCTGGAGCCTGGCGTGGTCACGCCCGCTGCCACCGATACGAACCACGACTTCGGGATGGTGGGTGGCCAGGATGGCAGCCGCCTCGATCAGCGTGTGCATTCCCTTGCGGGGCACGAGACGAGTCACGATGGCGACCAGGAGCTGATCCGGACCGAGCCCGAGATCGGCCCGCAGCTGGCTTCTTCGATCGGCATCTGCGGGCCGGAAACGTTCGATGTCGACACCGGGGGGAATCACTACCGACGGCAGCACACGGCCGGCGCATCGTTCGGCTTCGTCCAACGCATACTGGCCGGCCGAGATCACGAGCGATGCGGAGTTCAGCACGCGCCGCAGCGCCTGCTTCCCGCCGGGGAGACGACCCGGAATCGCGACCTCTGCTCCGTGAAGGATCACGCCATAGGGCTTGGCGAGGTGTGGTCCGATGAGGCCGAGCGGCACGGCCGGATCGAGCAGAACGATGTCGGCTTCCACCTCGTCGGCCAGCCTGTCGATGCGCTCGACGAGCCAGGGGTAGGGACCCAAGACCGGTTCCGGCGAACGCTCGATCCGGAATGGCTGCGCTGTGTCGAACGCCACCGACCCGTCATGGGGTGTGCAGTACACGGTGACACCGTCGGACCCGAGCCGTCGCCACAACTCCCACAGGTACTGCTGGATCCCCCCGATCTTCGGGGGAAAGTCGTTGGTGACGAGGAGGTGACGAACCGTGGACACAGGGCAGTCAGTCTGCCAGCCCCAGCTGCCGGGCCGCCCACTGGGCGTGCTCTCGCAACAGCGTTCGATCGTGACGGAGGTAGGGAGTCAACAGTCGCCTCGTTCGCGCATCGTTGCCGGACCCGATGTTACCGAGCACGACCAGGGCCGTGCGCCGCACCACATCCGGGTCGCGATCGGCGATGTACCAGCGTCCGACCCTGTCCAGGAGGGTCTCGTCGCTGGCGGTCAACACGAAATCCAACTCGATCCAGGGGTCGGCCTCTCCCTCGAGTTCCGGGCCCTCATCGTGGGTGTCGAGGAGACGATTCGGTGGACAGACGTCCTGGCAGTCGTCACAGCCGTAGAGGCGGTCACCCACCGCAAGGCGAAACTCTTCCGGTATCGGACCCGGTCCCTGCACCAACCAGGCCAGACAACGTCGAGCATCGATCACACCGGGGGCCACGATCGCCTGGGTGGGACATCCATCCTGGCATCGTCGGCACGCCCCACATCCATCGGGCTGTGGTTGCGAGGCGGGGCGGAGCGGCGCATCGGTGATGACGCCACCCAGCACGAACCAGCTTCCCTGGTCGCCGAGGAGGAGGTTGGCGTTCTTGCCGTACCAGCCGAGTCCGGCGTCATGGGCGACGTTGCGGTCGACCAGATTGTTGGAGTCGGCGTGGACCTGCGCTCGGTAGCCGGCCTCGTTCAGGACTTCGGCGACGGCACCGAGCCCAGCTTCGAGCGCACCATAGAAATCTCGCCACGCATAGCGGGCCACTCGTCCCGACAGACGGTCCGGGCGGTCGGGAACCGAGCGCCGATAGGCATAGGCACCAGCCACGATGGCCTGGGCCGATGGAAGCGACCGATGGGGGTCGGTGGACCGATCAGGGTTTCGGTAGGTGAACTGCATGGAATCAGCGAGACCCGCCGCCTTGCGACGATGGAGCACCGACCGGGCCGGTTCCAGGACTGCCGCGCTCGTGACCCCCACCGCAGCCAATCCTCCGGCACGGCCCGCAGCCAACGCCCGAGCCCGGAGATGCTCGATCGCATCGCCCCCGACGGAGTTGTCGGAGCGGTCGCGCTCGAAGGACTCTCGCTCGGAATCATGATCCATGCCATCAGCTTGCCCGCGATCCCGTCGAGCCCGGCACCGGCACCGGCACGGTCAAGTGCACGGCGGACGGGATCAGGATCCGGTCTGGTGGCGGAGTTCGGGCACCATGCCGGCTGCGGAGAGGCGCCGCAGGGCGGCGAAGTCTTCCAGGTCGATGACAACGGCCTCGTTGGGTTCGCGTCGGGTGATGAAGGTGACGATGCAATCGTCGCAGTCGGTGGTCGCCTGGCGCACGCAGCTGGCGCAATCGATGGTCATGCTCATGCCGAGGACCCTAGAGATGCGGTGTGACAGCCACGTCGAACCGAGGATTTGGGTCAAACGATGGACGCCTGGAGCCGTTCTACATGCGACAATTGACGTCGTTCCAATGCGGGCCGCAGCGACGCGCCTCTCCACACGACTTCCTTCCCCAAAGACGAGGACCAATGAACCAGGATCAGTTCGACAAGATCAAGGCCGGCGGCGGATTCATCGCCGCACTCGACCAGAGCGGGGGCAGCACGCCCAAAGCGCTCCAGCTGTACGGAGTCGACGAGAGTGCCTACGCGAGCGAAGCCGAGATGTTCGATCAGATCCACGCCATGCGCTCCCGCATCATCACCAGCCCGGCCTTCGACGGCGATCGTGTCGTCGGAGCGATTCTGTTCGAGATGACCATGGACCGTCAGGTCGAGGGCATCGACACCGCCGCCTACCTCTGGAACGAGAAGCAGGTCGTTCCTTTCCTGAAGGTCGACAAGGGCTTGGAGGACGAGGTCGACGGCGCTCAGGTCATGAAACCGATGCCCGAACTCGACAGCCTGCTGGCAC
>CALACD010000354.1 GCA_937890445.1 uncultured Acidimicrobiia bacterium
GAAGGGGGCCCGAATGATCTCGAACACGGGATCGAGGTGAATGTTGGCCCAATCGACGGTTTCCTTGATCCAATTCCCGAACGGGAATTCGAACTCGTCGAGGATCTCGTCATCGGTGATGGGAACCTATGCCAGTGTCCGGATCATGGTCATCGGGTCGCTCCGTTGCTCGTCGCTCGTGGTTCCGTGGTTCCGTTGTCGGCTGCACGGTTGTCGGTAGCCGGCCCGATTGCGTCGTGGCCGGAGTCATCGGTGCCGTCCCGATAGCTCTCGACCAGTTCCTCGACCCGTCCGAGTTCGGCCAGCACCGCGAATGGTTCCAGCCGTCCTACCAGTCGCTCGTTGCTGTCGAGGACGGCGATTGGTAGACCTCGTCCGGCGGCTGCGTAGTTCTCGTTCAGCGTTGCCGCCCTGGTCGTGGTGTCGAAATCGCTGCGAATGGCTCGTCGCAGATCGACCGAACCCACGGCCCGCGCCCGCTCCACGTCGTCGGGCGTCAACAGTCCGACGACCCGGTTGTTCTCGTCGACGACGAATCGTCCGCTCATCTCATCCACCAGCGGGGCGGCGTCGGTGAGGTCGTGTTCGGAGACCATCAGCGGACGGGGTTCGGCCATGATCGAAGCAACGTCGATGACTCGTCCTTGATCGACGTCCTGCACGAACTCGGCCACGTAACTGTCGGCGGGGTTCGTGAGAATCTCGTCGGGAGACCCGATCTGGATGACCTTCCCGTCCTTCATGATGCAGACCCGGTCGCCGATCCGCAGCGCTTCGTTCAAGTCGTGGGTGATGAACAGGATGGTCTTGTGCAGTTCCGCTTGGATCGCCATCATGTCGTCCTGCATCTGGCGACGGATCAGGGGGTCGAGGGCACTGAACGCCTCGTCCATCAGCAGGATGTCGGGATCGGCGGCCAGTGCTCTGGCCAATCCGACCCGCTGTTGCATGCCACCCGAGAGTTCGGCCGGGAAGCTGTTTGCGAACGGAGCCAGGCCAACCTGGTCCAATGCCTTCAACGCCGCTCGATCCCGTTCGCTCTTGGTGAGGCCCTGGACCTTGAGGCCGTAACCGGCATTGTCGATCACTCGCCAGTGAGGAAAGAGCGCGAAGTGCTGGAAGACCATGCCCATCTTCTGGCGGCGGAACTCCTGCAGGGCTCGTCCGGTCAGCTTCTGGACGTTGACACCGTCGACGAGCACCTCCCCGGCGGTGATCGAGTGGAGCTTGTTGACGGTGCGAATCGCTGTCGATTTCCCCGAACCGGACAATCCCATGACCACAAAAATCTCGCCTTCGCGCACCGAGAAGTTGACGTCGTCCAGACCGACCACGTGATCGGTTTGTTGCTGGATACGGTCCTTGTCCATGCCGGATCGAGCCAATTCCAAGGCTCGCCCTCGGGGCTGATCACCGAAGATCTTGTAGACGGAATGCAACTCGATCTTGTTCTTGGACATATGGAGCTCCAGGGAGACAGCGAGCCGGCGGACTACGTTCGAAACCGAACACCATCACCACCGGTTTCCGTTTCGAACGGTCGTCCCTCGACCGGCCGATTCGATACAACTGACGACGCACACATGAGCACGAACAGTTGTATTCGACGCGGCGCCCGAAGACGCCACAACGGGCCAATGACGGACCCTAACAGCACCTACCGCCCGAGGCCACGCCGATTCGAAACTGGTCGGGCTGGATTTTGGTGGGGGAGTGTGAGGCGCCGGGAACCTAGGTTCTGCGGTCCAGTTGTTTGGCGAGGCTTCGCATGCCTTGGCTGAACCCGAGTGCTCCGAGCTTGGCCACGACCGGGGCCAAGAACGATGGCACCAGCGGCACGGTCACGTCCTCGAGCCATTCGAGCACGGTGCCGTCGCCCTCGGCGGCGATGGTGAAGCCGGCGGTGCCCTTGAGGACCGGTCCGAGCTTCGTCACCTCGCACGAGCCCGACATCGATGCGTCGTCCCAGTCGCAGACGACGACCTCCATCCGGTCCTCGAGCGACAGCGGACCGAAACCGGTCCAGGCCGTGAATCGAGCGCCGGGCGCCGTCGGGTCACCAGGCTCGACCTCGACCCGAGTGGCCGGGATCCAGTCGGCGTGACCGGCCCAGTCGACCAGTTCATCCCAGACCGTTCTCGGAGTTTGGGCGAAATGGTGTCGGACGGTGAACTGGATGGCGGCCACGAGGCCACGATGACACAGCGGGACCGAGGAATGACAAGTCAGAAGCGGAGCGCCCGTTGGCCTGGCAGGCTCTCGCCGAGCAGATGTTCGATTCCCCGGCCTGACCGGACTACTCGCCAGCCAGTCGGGCGACGACGGGGGCGAAGTCGTCGGCCTCGGCGCCGCCGACGATGACGTAGCTGAACCCGTACTGCTCGCGCCGCTCCAGGAGCTCGTCGACGATCTGCTCCTGGTTGCCGACCAAGGCGAACGGTGACTCACGGATCATCGTCTCGTCGACACCGATCATCCGGGCCATCGCTGCGACCTGTCCGTCGCGGTCGTCGGTGACGCTCACGAAGAAGGTCCGGATGTTCATCTCGATGTGATCGAGGCGACCTGCAGCACGCGCTGCGTCGGCGACGATCCGTACCTTGTCGACGACCGCACTGCGGGTCATCGTGGCAATGGCCTCCTCGCCCATGACCCCGGCGTGGAGCGTTCCATTGACTCCAACGATGTCGGCTTCGCGAGCGGCAATGCCGAGGACTCGCGGCCCACCTCCGCCGATGATCACCGGAGGGTGTGGGCTCTGGACCGGCTCGGGGAAACCTTCGTACTCGCGGATCGTGTAGTGCTCGCCGTCGAACGAGAACCGACCCTCACCCATCACGCCCTTGATCACGGCCAGGCCTTCGACGAACCGATCGATCCGAATTCCGGCTCGGTCGAAGGACATGCCCGCTTCCTCGTAGTCCGAGATCATCCAGCCGGCGCCGAGGCCGATCTCGATACGACCGTCGGACAGCACGTCCATCGTTGCCAGTTCCTTGGCCAGTACCAGTGGATGCTTGTAGTCGTTGTCGAACACGAGGGCGCTCGCACGCAGCGTCGTGGTGGCCGACAGGATCGCCTGGAGGCCAGGGATCGGCGCGAACTGCTGGTTGAAGTGGTCGGGCATCGTGGCGATGTCGTAGCCGAGACCTTCGATCCGCTTGGCCTGCTCGACCCACTCGGCACCGGTCGATGATGCAGTCAACTGCACGCCGAACCGGAATGGTTTGATCGGGAACGGGCTGGTCTCACTCATCGGGTCGAAGGTACCTCGCCAGCGCCGACGAGACGTTGGTCGCCGCGTGGCGCAGATGCGGGCTGATTCGGGTGAGCGCCAGGATCAGGCCGGAAGACGGTGCAGGTGGTGATCTGCGACCACGGACACGGTGCAACGCGTACCGATCTCGACGCGGGGTGCCGACGGGCTCGCTGCCTGCTCGACGCGCAGCGTCGTACCGTCCGGCCGGCGCAAGAGGTATCGCCATGTGGCGCCGAGGTACTTGCGGTCGACGACGACATCGTCGCCGCCGAGCGACAACCCGAGGTCGTGCGGCCGGGCCATGACCACCATCCCGTTGGCCTCGGGAAGAAACGACGCCTCGCCCATGAACTCTGCGACGAATCGATCGACCGGCCAGTCGTACACCTCGTCGGGTCGGCCGATCTGCAAGATGTTGCCGTCGGACATGACTGCGATCCGGTCGCCGAGAGCGAGGGCCTCGTCGCGGTCGTGGGTGACGAGCACGGCGGCGGCACCGCGCGCCCGAAGTGCTCCGACCACCTCGGCCCGCACCTCGTCACGCAGGGAGGGGTCGAGGCTTGCGAACGGTTCGTCGAGCAGGACGACGGCGGGGTCGGGAGCAAGGGCCCGGGCGAGCGCGATCCGCTGCTGTTCTCCGCCCGAGAGCTCGTGCGGGTAGCGCTTGGCCATTCCGGGCAGCCTGACGAGTTCGAGGAGTTCGTCAACGCGGCGGCGTCGCTCGCGTCGGTCGAGATGGGCTATTCCGAAGGCGATGTTCTGATCAATGCGCCGGTGGGGGAACAGTGCATGATCCTGGAAGACGAGCCCGATCCTGCGGTGCTCGGGGAGCGCCCTGGTCACGTCACGTCCCGCGAGCGCGATGTGGCCAGATCCAGCCGGATCGAGCCCGGCGATCACTCGGAGCAAGGTGGACTTGCCGCACCCGCTCGGGCCTACCAGCACGAACAGCTCTCCTTCGAGGACCTCGAAGGTGGCGTTGGCGACGATGGCCCGACCGTCGATCTCTCGGCGGGCACCGTTGACGGACAGCGCCGGTGTCCCCCTCTCAGCCGTCCCAGTGATCTGATCCGTCCCAGATTGGGTGGCGGCCGTCGTGACGCCCGCCGTCATGGTGCCGGTGCCCTCGGCGGTCGGGTTCATCGGCGTTGCTCCTTGCTCGTGATCGGGGGACGCCACCTTCCCAAGGGTACCGACCACTCCGGACGGGATCACGAGATCGCCTCGGCGCCGTGGTCGAGCGTCCAGAGCAGCGCTCCCACCAGCAACATCCCCAGCGCCACGATGGCGAGCGAAGGGACCGCCGCCTGGACCCAAAGGCTCTCGGAGGTCGCCTGCCACACCCAGATCGGCAGGGTGTCGGTACCGAAGGGACGGAGCAGCAGAGTGATGGGGAGTTCCTTGAGCGTGTCGATCGCCACCAGCACGGTGGCCGCGACGATCCCTGCGGAGGCGAGAGGGAGTTGGATGCGGGCGGCGACCCGGGCACGCCCGGCGCCAAGGGTCCGAGCGCTGGCCACGACAGAGGGCGACACTTTGCCGAGGCTCGCTTCGATGCCCTGGTAGGCGACGGCCAGGAATCGGACGGCGAAAGCGTAGACGAGACCGATGAATGAACCGACGAGGAGCCATCTGTCGGGGAGCCACCCGGTGCGGTCGAGCGCAGCCAGTGTGATCAGCACTCCGAGAGCGACGACCGGCCCGGGTACGGCGTAGCCGAGCGTGGCGAGACGCGCAGCACAGCGCTCACGGCCGCGACCGCGTTGCAGGCCTGCGGCCAGCAGAAGGCCGAGTAGGAGGCACACGATGGTGGCCGACACCGCGACGCGGAGCGAGGAGACGACGTGGAAGACGAGGTCGCCGGCCACTGTTGCCGTCTGGTCGGTTCGCTGGGCTTCGTCGGCCCAGGTGATCAGCCGAGCGAGGGGGAGGGCGACGGCGATCGCGAACACGCTCCAAGCCAACAGCGAGGCGCCCGCCGCCCCGAGGCCACGCAGTCGGAGCGAGCGCAAGCCTTGGGGGTCACCACGCTGGGTGTAGCGGGCTCGTCCGCGGGCCAGGCGTTCACCGGCGATCAGCACCACGGCGACCCCGATGAGTAACACCGAGAGCTCTGCTGCGGCGTTGCGGTCGCCGGTGCCGAACCACACGCGCAGGACGCCATCGGCGATGGTCGACACGTTGAAGAGGCGGACGGTTCCGACGTCGGTCAAGACCTCCATGCCGACGATTGCGGAGCCGCCGGCGAGCGACGGCCGCGCCATCGGGAGCACGACACGCCAGAACGTCTGTGTTCGAGAGCAACCGAGGTTGCGGGCGATGTCGACCATGCGTTGCGATTGCTCGCGAAACGCGGCCCGTGCGAAGAGGTAGACGTAGGGGTACAGCGTCAGGATCAGCACCAGCGCACACACCCAGATCGAGCGGACACTGCGTGCGCCCAGTGGTTCCTGGAGCGTGTCGAGCCAGACGAATCCCAGGACGTAACCCGGAATCGCCAGTGGGGTCACGAGCAGCCGGCCGAGAATGCGCTGGCCGGGGAATCGGTAGGCGGTCACCAGCCAGGCCAGGCCGGTCCCGAGGACCAGCGTGCCGGCGAGAACGGTCACGAGCAGCGTGGCGGTGTCGCGGAGCATGTCCGGGAGCCGCGTCTCCCACAGTTGACGCCAGACGTCGGTGTTCGGCTGCGCGATCGACCACACGATCACCATCACCGGAATCGCGGCTGCGGCGACCACCGTTGTAACAAGGGCGGTCGCCGCAGCGGGGCCGACGCGTCTCGCCGCGATGCCGAACATCGTGGTGACGTCCGCGTTCACTCGTAGCCGGTCGTGTCGAGGATCTCGACCGCGGTCGGCTGATTCGCGCCGAGGTCGCGCACGGCAGCGAGGTCGGCCTTGAACTCACCCCACGCAGCGACGATCGGATCGGGCGCTACGGCCGGGTCGGCCGGGTATTCGAAATTCACGTTGGCGAACTGGGCCTGACCATCTGTTGCCAGCCACTCGATCAGTGCTTGACCGTTCTCGGGGTTCGGCGCGTTGGCAGTGACCGCAGCGGTGCTCACATTGACGTGCGCACCCCGTCCGTCCTGTTCGGGCCAGACGATCTGGACGGGAAAGGTCGGATCCTCGGTGAGGAGACGTCCGAGGTAGTAGGTGTTCGCGATGGCGATGTCGCACTCTCCGTCGGCGACGGCCTTGTAGATGTCGGTGTCACTGTTGATGTAGAGCGGTTCGTTGTCGACCCACGACTGCACGATCTCGGTGGCTCGCTCCTCGCCTTCGGCCATCACCAGACTCGCGACGAGCGATTGCGTGTAAGGGTGGGTGCTCGGTCGAAGACAGATGCGACCGTCCCATGCCGGGTCGCCGACACCGGCGTAGGTCGTCGGCGGATCGTCGACCCGTTCGGTGCTCGAGATGATCACGCGTGCTCGCTCGCTCAGCGTGAACCACTCGCCACTCGCGCTCCGTAGTTCCTCCGGAATTGTCGACGTGAGTACGTCGCTGGTCAACGGGGCGAGCAGCCCGGCCGCAGCGGCAAGCTCGATGTTGGAGGCATCGGCGGTCATCACCACGTCGGCGGGCGTGTTGGCCCCCTCGGCCACGAGACGCTCGCGCAGTTCGGGGTCATTGCCGGTGGTGAATCGCACCTCGATGCCGGTTGCCGCCGTGAACTCGTCGAAGACCGGCTCGATCCCGTAGTGGCGCCCCGTGTACACGGTCACGACTCCGGCATCCGCAGTGGCGTCGACTTCGGCGTCTTGTGTGGACTCGTCGACGGCCGCGTCGGTGCTGGCCGGCGAGACGTCATCGCTTCCGCAGGCGGCGATCAGAAGGGCTCCGATGGCAAGAGCCCCGACAATCTGTGAGGGAGACTTTAGATCCATAGTTAGGCAACCCTAATAATCTTGGGAAAGGTTGGCAACCAAGATCTGACCGGTCCTGATGAAGGTCGTTGCCGTCAGCACCGCCACCTGCTCGATTGCTGCGTTCGTCGAGCGGAGGTCGCCACCATCGTCGGTCGCATAGTGGAACGTCCGGGCTCGGTACCGCGACTGGCGCTCGTCATCGCCGTCGGTGCGCTCCTCATCGCCTCGGTGATGATCGCCCCAGCGCCTCGACTCCGGTCAGTTTCTTCGGCTGATCCGACCATCGGGTGGTGCGGGTCCAGGTGCTATCGGGTCCAGCCCGTTTCCCAGGGGGCGAGGTGGTAGGCGTTGTAGAAGCGGTCGGCCAGTTTCCAACGACCGTCCTCGACTCGGTACCGGTCCAGGTAGTGGCCGGCGGCGGTCATGGCGGTTCCCTCCTGGAAGATGCGGATCTCGACGGAACATCGGCCCGACGCCTCGGTTGGCCCGTCGAGTTCGATCACATGGTTCTGGATGAATGGCTTGTGGGTCTTGGCGCCCACGCCGCCCTGGTACATCTGGCGCAGTTCGGCGTGGCCGGTGAATGCGCTGTTGCGCATGCGGAACACGCCGTCTCGGCAGAACAGCTCGATGATGGCTTCGACGTCACCATCGACCACGGCGTGGCAATAGCGAGCCGTGAGTTCTCGTATCTCGTCCTTGGCCTCGATGATGGCCAGTCGTTCTTCGATGCTGGACACTGGTTCCCCTCGGATCGTGTTGACCGCATGGTAGAGGGCCGCAACCGAGGGGGCCGGCCGAGAGCGGGCTGATTTCGTGGTGCGCGCTGCATCGTCGAGTACGGTGACCGAAGATCGAAGGTTTTCAACTTCGGTCACCGGTCAAGCTCCCTCATTGCGGAATCGGCCGGCACCGTTACTCCGGACCGCGGTAGCGCCACATACGACGCACACCGTGAAAGGTTCAGAGATGGTGAAACAAGCGACTTCGGAGTGGTTCCTTCCTCGGGGCGGCCACAGCCCGGCGAGGGCCCTGCCCTCGGAGCCGATCATCCGGAACTCGGTCGCAGCCGAGGCATCGGTCCCCGACGCCGATCTGGCGGTGGTGACGCACGGACTCACGAAGAGCTACGGCGATGTCGACGCCGTCATCGATGTCGACATGAGGATCGAACGCGGTGCCATCGTCGGGCTCCTCGGCCCCAATGGCTCGGGCAAGACGACACTGATCCGCATGCTGTCGACACTGCTGCGGCCGACGTCCGGGCAGGCATTGGTCGGCGGATTCGACATCAGCACTGACGCTGCCGACGTCCGACGGTGTATTGGACTGACCGGCCAGTTCGCCGCAGTCGACACGTTTCTTTCCGGGCGCGAGAACCTACGGATGATCGGCCGTCTCGCCGGCATGTCGTCGAGCCAGGCCTCGGATCGCGCCGACGAGCTGCTGTGGTCGTTCGACCTCGAGGACTCGGCGGACCGTCACCTGTCGACCTACTCGGGCGGAATGCGCCGGCGCCTCGACCTCGCGCTCAGCCTCACCGGAAGACCCGACATCGTCTTCCTGGACGAACCGACGACAGGACTCGACCCGCGCAGCAGGTTTGCGATGTGGAAGGTGATCGAATCTCTGGTGGCCGACGGGACCACCGTGTTGCTCTGTACGCAGTACCTCGAAGAAGCGGATCATCTCGCGCAACGAGTGGTGATCCTCGATGAGGGGCGGGTCGTGGCGGAAGGTCCTCCGGCGAATCTCCGCCGACAGGTTGGCGGCATCGTCGTCGACCTCGACCTTCGAGACTCGGCGCAGCGCTCCGATGCCGTCCGGATTCTCGCTCCGACCGCGACCAGCCCGATCGTCGGCGAGGTGGATGATTGTCATCTTCGGATTCCTGTGATCGACGCTGAACAGTTGGCTGACGTGGTGCGGCTCCTGGACCGCGCATCGATCGCGTTCCATGCACTCTCGTTGCACGAGCCGACGCTCGACGACGTGTTCCTGGCACTCACCGGTCACGCGACCGACCACGCCGACGAGACGACGACATGACGACGACGTCCAACGCCGCCACCGAGGGCGTCGGTGACCATCCGACGCGATACCACCCGTCGGTCGTCACCGAGGTGTTGCAGCTCACCGGTCGCAATCTGCGCAAGATCACCCACGAGCCAACGCTGGTGTTCTTCTCGCTGGCGATGCCGGTCATCATGCTCACGCTGTTCGGCCAGGTCTTCAAGTCGATCGCCGACACCCCGAACTTTCCTTCCGGCGTCTCGTACATCGACTACCTGTTGCCGGCAATTCTGTGCACGACCCTCGTGCAGAGCGCCACGACATCCAGCACTGCGATCGCCACCGACCTGGAGTCGGGCATGATCGACCGGTTCCGTTCCATGCCGATCCGGGCCTGGACCGTGCTGCTGGCCCGCAACCTCAGTGATGTGGCCCGCGGGATGACCCAGACCCTCATCATGCTCGGCCTCGGGCTGGCGGTCTTCGGCTTCCGGTTCCACGGCAACCTCGTCGAAGCTGTGGCGACCGTCTTCGTTGCGGTGCCGCTGAGCTTCGCCATGAACTGGCTCTTCATCTGGATCGGTGTGCTCGTGAAGAAGCCCGAGACCACACAGATCGCCGGGATGCTCGTCACCTTCCCCTTGATGTTTGCCTCCAGTGCCTACGTTCCGATCGCCTCATTGCCCGGGTGGCTGCAAGCAGTGGCGAAGGTCAACCCCCTCTCGTACACGGTGGACGCGGCCAGAGGATTCGCTCTCGGGAGTCCCTCCATGGGCGCACTCGGCAAGTCCGTGCTGATCGCCGCGGCGCTCGCCGTCGTGTCGATCGTCGGTGCCACCTCCACCTATCGACGAATCGACCACTGACTGCAACACCTGCTGATTCGACCCGTTCGATTCGACCCGTTGCCCAACCAGAAAGCTGCCTTCACATGACCGAGCAACCTACGTTGTCTCCGACGACGTCGGCCACCTCGAACCGGTCGCGATCGACGCCCTCGCACTCTGCGCACGCCGCGGCTGGAACCCGGAACGTCGCTCGTAGAACGGTTTGTGGAACCCGTGTGCTTCTCTGCCACCGCTGACGTCGTCGGCGGCCTCCTCATCACTGCCATCGGCATCGATGTCCTACGTCGCGAGGTGCCGCGCCGGTACGCCGCTCTGTCGGCGCTGCCGCTGCTTCTCGGAGCGCATCAACTGGTCGAGGCGTTCGTGTGGTGGGGTTTGCAGGGACACGTCCCCGCTACCGCTGGGCACATTGCGATGTGGATCTATCTGACGTTCGCTTTCGTCGTGCTGCCGGTGTTCGTCCCCGTCGCCATCCTCCTTCTCGAAACCGAGGGTCGGCGCCGGCTGATGGTGCTGTTCGTCGCAGTCGGAGTTGTCGTCGCCAGCATGGTCCTGTCGGCCATGGTTCGTGGTCCGGTCAGCGCTGAGTTGGCTCCGCACTTCATCAGCTACTCGACCGGCATTCGAGCCAGTCGGTTGGTCGTGGCGTTGTACGTCACAGCCACCTGTGGCGCGTTGATCTTCTCCGGGGTTCGTGACATCGCTCGGTTCGGTGTCGTGAACCTGGTGGCGGTGGTACTGCTGGCACAGCTGACGATCGATGGGTTCGCTTCGTTGTGGTGTGCCTGGGCGGCTATCTGTAGCGCCGCGTTCTCGGTGCACCTACGCATCAGTGGTCCCACTCACACGTCTCGTCGTGGCGCCGGCCCGGCAGCGGAGTTTTCTGGCGAGGTGCGCAGCAAAAAG
>CALACD010000355.1 GCA_937890445.1 uncultured Acidimicrobiia bacterium
ACGAGGTGCGGTCGACATGCTCAACCTCACGTCCTCGATGACGGTTGCCTTCCGTCACCTGTTGCGATCGGGCAAGCGGTATCCGGGTGACATCGTGTACTTCGCCGTTGCCGATGAGGAAGCCGGTGGCAAGCACGGGGCCGAGCGTCTCATCCGTGATGAGTGGGATGCGCTGCGTTGTGACTACGTCCTCACCGAGTTCGGTGGCATCCCCCTGCACTCGTCGCAGGGAACGAGCATTCTGGTCACGACGGCCGAGAAGGGGGTTGGCTGGCGCAAGCTGACCGTCAAGGGGTCACCGGGTCATGGTTCAGCCCCTTGGGGGAGCGACAATGCCCTCGTGAAGGCTTCGGAGGTTGTCCGCCGACTGGCGGCGTACCAACCACAACCGAAGTTGGACGAGTTGTGGGCGGCGAGGGTCAAGGCGATGGGGCTTCCCGACGACCTCGGTCGCCGATTGCTCGATCCGTCGGCGCTCGGAGAAGCCCTGTCCGAACTCCCACCCGAGGTCGCCCGGTACAGTCACGCCTGCTGCCACACGACCTTCAGCCCCAACGTGATGCGAGGTGGCGTGAAGACCAACGTGATCCCGGACAAGGTCGAGATCGAGGTCGACATCCGGACCCTTCCGGGTGAGACCGGCGAGGACGTGATGCAGCATCTCCGAGCCGCCCTGGGTGACGTCTTCGACTGGGTCGAGACCGAGATCATCCACGAGGATGCCTCGACGGCCTCGCCGATCGACAATCCTTTGTGGACGGCCTTGACCGGTTCGATGTCGGAGGCCTTTCCCGAGGCCCGCATCATTCCCAGCATCGTGACCGGGGGAACCGACAGCCGCTTCTTCCGACAGAAGGGGGTCGTGGCCTACGGGGCGGGATTGCTGAGCGCGAGATTGGACGCCGGCGAGTTCTTCCGACGATTCCACGGCCACAACGAGCGCATCGATCGGGACTCGCTGCGACTCACGACGCAGCTCTGGCTGGATGTGGTCGATCGTCTCTGGGTCTAGCCAGAACAACGGGGTCTGCGAGCTCCAGAGGTCGTCGGCCGACGGCGCGGAGCGGCAGCGGCTTCGGTCCTTCGGTGACGATCGGCCACGAGACCCGCATGCTGAGAGGGCGCGTTCCGGCGTTCCCCAGCAGCAGAATTCGACCATCGGACAGCAGGCGAAGTCGGGGGGTCAGTCCCAATTCGGCCGGGATCCGCACACCGGTCGAGCGGACCGACCCGATCTCGACGTCGAGATCGTCGCCCTCGGGTCCGGTGAAGGAGAGCTTCGAACCGCGGGTGGCGAACAGCGGTAGGTCATTGCCGAGCACGGGGCCCGCGGTCCGGACCACCTTGCCGTTGCAGCGGATGCTGCCGGTGGGCCAGCATGCCGTCCATCCATGCAGCCAACCGACGTTGAGCAGGCCGAAGGCCACGGTGTGTGCTTGATCCTTGGCGGAACGAACGGCCATGAGAGCCGCCTCGGGAAGCACCTGTCCGACGAGCTCCACGAAGCGAGGATGTTGGCATCCGGACCCGGTCAGGACCACGTGGTTGATGTGGCTCCGGACCACGGACCAGTCGTCGTCTCGAACAACGGCGTCGGTGGCGCGCAATCGATGCGACTCTTCGACCACGACCCGGAGTCGTTCGGCCACGTCATCGGGATCGTCCTCGGGTCCGAAGCTGAGCGGGATGGAGAACAGCAGGCGGCGGGTATCGAGGTCGGCGGCAGCGCACGAGAGTTGTCCGCCGTCGTTGTCGATGACCAGCACCGTTCCCTGGGGTCGGGCCGAGGACGACTTGGCCAACCAGCCCGACAACCCAGCGATCGGTCGATCGATCAGATGGCGGGCCGTGATCGGCACCCCGGCTCGGTTGAACCCGGCAACGACCGCGGCTCGGCACGCGGGACCGAACGACGCCGGGATGGCAACGCAGGGACGGGCCGCCAGCGTGGTGCCGTCGGAGAGTTCGGGGAAGATCGCTCGGGCCACGGCCTCGATGACCTCGACGGCCTCGTCGGAGTCGTCGCCGGCCAGGCGAAGGACTCGCTCGGTGACGCGTTCGGATCGGTCTCCGTCGACCCAGCGCAGGATCAATCCGGCATGATCGACCGACAGGGGAACGAGACGCTGGCCGTCAGCATCGCCCAGCGTGCAGAACGACCGGTGACGACCCAGGTCGATGCCGATCGAGGTCGTTGCCGAGGCGGTGAGGGGTCCGAATTCGAGGGCGGTCATGACGCAGGCAGGCTCCGTGGGGAGCGCTGCGGTGGATCGCGGCGCTCATGGTCGTAGAAGCTACTGGTGGTGCGCATTGCTCACCAATGGGCAGGTTCGCCCCGCTGGTGTGTTCCGGGAGTCGAAGTGTCACACCCGGCACCTAGGGTTCATGGTCGTGGGAACCATCGTGACAACCGGCTTCGGCCAGTCCGCGATCGACGCGTTGGCGCGTGTCCTGGCCGACCGTGCCGGCCCGCTCGAGCCAGCCATCGTGGTGTGCAACGGGCCGATGATCGTGGTGAACGTTCGCCGCGCCCTGGGCCGCCTCGCCTCTGGCATTGCCGGGATCGATGTCGTCACCACCGAGCGTCTGATCGAGGGGTTGAGCGAACGAGCGCTGGCGTCGGCCGGCGAGCGTCCTGCCACTGCGCTCGAGCTCCACGCCGGGGTACGAGCTGAGCTGGGGGAGCGTCCCGGGCTGTTCGGAGCCGTCGCCGGCCATCGGACCACGGCCGATCGACTGGTCTCGCTCGAGGCTGACATCGTTGGCCTCTCGGCACTCGAGCTCGATCGTCTCGAGCGCACGACGGGGCTGACCGGCGACGCGTTCCGGGTCCTGAGCGGCGCCTTCGGCCGGCTCGGTTCCGCTCGCCGGGTATCCCACCAGGTGGATGTGGCCCTGGAGCATCTGGCCTCGCTACCCCCGATGAGTCTGGGTCCCGTGGTCGTGTTCCTGCCCGAGCCCAGGCGGCCGTTGGAGGGCCGGGTGTTGGCGGCGCTGGCTCGACGTCGCGATGTCACGGTCCTCGTCGGCATCTCGGGTCATCTGTCGATCGACCAGCGGCATCGGGATCGCCTCGCCGGTTGGGGATTGCAGGGTGTCGACACCGGTCCGACGGCTCAGCCGATGCCTCGGGCCCGAGTCCTGGAGGCGGCCGATCCCGAGGACGAGGTCCGGGCCGCGGTACGGGAGATCGTGGGCTGGGCCGCGTCGGGGACGCCACTGGCGAAGACCGCGTTGCTGTACACGACGACCGATCCGTACGCCTCCATCATCGACGAACAGCTCGAGGCTGCCGGTCTGCCGTTCTCGTCCCCCGGTCATCGGGCACTGGGGACGTCGTTGGCCGGACGAACCCTGCTGCGTCTCGTCGGTCTGGTCGAGGCCGGGATGGAGCGGTCGGCCGTCATGACCCTCATCAGCTCGGCACCCGTGGTCACCCCTCGGGGTCGACGGGCCCCGGCTGCGGTATGGGATCGACTGTCTCGACAGGCCGGCGTGGTCGATGCCGATGACTGGCAGGAACGTCTGTCGACGTTGGCGGCCAGCCTCGAAAGCGAGGGTGACCGGCAGGAAGCCGAACACCTCATCGCCTTCATCGCCATGCTGGCAGAGCGCCTCTCCCCGGCCGACTCCCTCGCCACCTGGCAAGGTTGGACCGACTGGGCCGGCCGCCTGCTGACCGGCCTCGTCCGCGTCGACGGTTCCTGGCCCGAACGAGAACGGGTGGCGCTGGAACTCGTCACGGCAGTGTTGGGCCGACTCAGCATCCTCGACGAGGTCGACCCGGCTCCCACGTTCGCCGCCTTCTTGTCGACCTTGACCGGGGAGCTGGAGACCAACATGGTTCCTGGGCGACCCGCCGGCCAGGGACTGCTGGTGGCACCGCTTCGGTCGGTGGTCGGGCTCGGGTTCGAACGGGTGGTGGTGGTGGGTATCGCCGAGGGCGTGTTCCCGACCTCGGGTCGAGAGGATTCGTTGCTTCCGGACCAAGTGAGAGCCGGTGTTGGTGGCATGTTGTTGCCACGGGCAGACCTCCCCCTGATCGAGGTCCGGGCCGTGGCGTCGGTGGTGGCCGGAGCCGAGCATGAAGCCCTGCTCACCACCGCTCGGGGTGATCTGCGAAGCCGTCGTCTGAAGTCGTGGCCGAGATCCCTCGACGAACTCCAGGGCTCCTTCGAGGTGCTCGAATCGCATCACCGAGGTCTGGTGGAGCACGGCAGGCCGGCCTCGTTGGACGATCTGCGGTTGCGGCTCCTCATCCGCCACACCGACGCCGGTGACCCGGTGCACACGCATCCGATTGCCCATGCCGATGCCGTGTTGGCCGCTGGCCTCGGTCGCCATCTCGACCGGGGCAAGAACGAGCTCACGCCGTACACGGGGCGGGCGCAGGCCGGCCTCGTCGACCCGTCGATCACCCCGGTGTCGGCGACGGCACTGGAGGATTACGCGGCCTGCCCCCGCAGCTATCTGCTGGGTCGAGTGCTGCGGATCGGAGCGGACGAACGCCCGGAGCGGATCGAGGAGATCACGGCGCGTGATCGCGGAACCCTCATGCACGAGATCCTCGAGCGTTTCATCGGAGAAGCCCTGGTCGAGCATCGGGTCCCCGCGATCGGAGAGCCATGGTCGAGCGGCGATGCGGCCCGGCTCGAACGCCTGGTCGACGAGTCGGTGGCCGCCGCTGCCGCGCAGGGCATCACGGGAGGCCGGGTCCAAACCGAACTGCTGCGCCGTGAGCTCCGCAACGAGACCCAGGACTTCTTGGCCACCGATGACGACATGCGAGCACAGCGCCGCTCCACCCCGTTCGCGGTCGAGCATCGATTCGGATTCGACGACGAGCACCCCCAGCAACTGAACCTCAGCGATGGACGTCATCTCCGGGTCCGGGGCATGATCGATCGGGTCGATCTGACCGATGACGGCGGCGTGCTGGTCATCGACTACAAAGGCGGCTCGGCCAGTCCGTTCGCCCGTATGGAAGCCGACCCGCTGAAAGGTGGTCGCCGGCTTCAGCTGCCCCTCTACGCCCAGGTCGTGGCTGATGAGCTCGGGCGCACCGGACCGAGAACCGCGCTGTACTGGCTCACGAAGCAAGCAGGGGCCAAGGGGCGCGGTCTGCTGCCGATGGAGCTCGACGACCAACTCGCCACCGAACTGGACGAGCACGTCGCAGCAGCACTGGACGGCATCTCGGCCGGGTTGTTCCCCGCCGTGCCAGGCGGAACCGTCGGCTGGCCTCGGCTCACGTTCGAGAACTGCAAGTACTGCGACTTCGACCGGATCTGCCCCACCGATCGCCAACGTGAGTGGGAGAGCATCTGCCGCGACGAGGTGTTGACTCCCATCGATCGGCTGTTGGGGCGGGAGTATGGCGATGAGTGATCGGTCTCGGAGTTCCTCCGGGGTCGGTTCCGGGAGCGGGGTTGGTTCCGGGAGCGGGGTTGGTTCCGGGAGCGGGGTTGGTTCCGGGAGCTCGGAGTTGGCCGACCGGGTGGCACGACGGACCGTGGTCGGCGATCTCGATCGAACGCTGTTCGTCGAGGCCGGCGCCGGAAGCGGAAAGACCTCGTCGTTGGTCGAGCGCATCGTGGCGCTGGTCGAGGCGGGCCATCGGATCAGTTCGATCGCGGCCATCACCTTCACCGAGGCCGCAGCCAGCGAGCTTCGGCATCGGGTTCGTGACGCCCTGCTCCGGCGAGCGGCCCAACGATCCGATGAGCGACTCCGGGAGGCCGCCGATGGTGTCGAAACCGCCCCCATCACCACCCTGCACGGCTTTGCGCTGCGGCTCCTGTCCGAACATCCCATCGAGGCCGGCCTTCCACCCGGGTTCGGGGTGGCTGACGAGATCAGCAGCATCTTGGATTTCAACGAGGCGTGGCGAGTCTTCGTCGGTCGGATCGGAGACGATCTGAATTTGCTCGATCTGCAGGCTCGGGCCAGCGTTCTGCGGTTGCAACTGCGCTTGTTCGCCGAGGTGGCGCGCCAGTTCGATGACAACTGGGATCAGCTCGATGGTGTCGTGATGACGCCGGGGGAGCTGTCGCGACTCGATTTCACGCAGCTGGTCGAACAGCTCCGCTCGGTGGCGGCACTGGGCGCTCTCTGCTCGTTCGAAGAGGACAAGATGGTGGGAGATCTGCAGCGATTCTCCGCTGCCGTCGAGCGCCTGGCTGTCGCCGACCCACTCGATCAGCTGCAGCTTCTACCCAGCCTGCCCTGGCCACGGCGCAACTACGGCAAGGCATCCAACTGGACCGCGGTTGCCCTGGATGAGGTACGGGCGCAGGTCGAGGTGGCGCGGTCCGTGGTGACAGACGAACTCGGGCGGCGATCGGACGAGATCATTCGGCACTTCATGGCGCTCGTGGCGGTGTTCGTGTCCGATCGTGTCGCCACCCGCCAGGCAGCCGGTGAGCTGTCGTTCCATGATCTGCTGGTGTTGGCTCGCCGGTTGTTGCGAAGCAATGAAGCGATTCGACGACGACTGCACCAGCAGTACGCGAGATTGCTCCTCGACGAGTTCCAGGACACCGATCCGATCCAGATCGAACTGGCCGTCCTCCTGGCGTCGGACCAACCCGTCGGTGATCGACCGTGGGCCGAGCTCGCTGCGACGCTTCCTGCCGGGCGCCTGGTGGTGGTGGGCGATCCGAAACAGTCGATCTACCGGTTTCGGCGGGCCGACATCGGGGTGTACACCGAGGCCGAATCCCACCTGGTCGACGACACCACTCGACTCACCACCAACTTCCGCTCGGTGCCGGGCATCGTCGACTTCGTCAACCAGCTCTTCGGGGTCGTCATCGGCGAAGGAGAACCGGGGGTTCAACCTGGATACGTCCCCCTCGACTCTCACCGTTGCGCCGACCCTGATGCGGGACCTCCCGTGTACGTGCTCGGCGGACCCGACGATGCGAGCTCGGCCGGGGAGATCCGCCACGCCGAGGCCGACGAGGTGGCGGCACTGATCTGTCGTGCCATCGAGGAGGAGTGGCGGGTGGAGGTCGGTGGACGCTGGCGGCCGGCTCGTCTCCAGGACATCGCCATCCTGATCCCGTCGCGGCTGTCTCTACCTGCGCTCGAGTCGTCGTTGAGCGCCGCCGGCCTGCCGTTCCGACCCGAGACCAGTTCGCTGGTCTACGCCACCCAGGAAGTGCGCGATGTGCTGAGCGGTGTTCGTGCCGTCGTAGATCCATCGAACGCGGTCGATGTGGTCGCTGCGCTGCGATCGGCGCTCTTCGCGATCAACGACAACGATCTGTTGTCGTGGAAGCTCGCCGACGGTCCCTGGGACTATCTGCTGCCAGCCCCGGACTCGTTGGCTGGGCACCCGGTCGCCGTGGCATTCGGGCAGCTGAATCGGTGGCACGATCAACGGTGGTGGACCGAACCGTCGGCCCTGATCGGCCAGATCGTGCGGGAGCGTCGGTTGCGAGAGCAGGCATTGGCCACCAGTCGTCCCCGCGACCGCTGGCGCCGCTATCGCTTCCTGACCGAACAGGCACGAGAGTTCACGGCGCTCAAGGGAGGAGATCTCCACGATTTCGTGGCCTGGGTCGAGATCCAGGCCAGCGATCTGGCCCGGGTGACCGAGCCCATTCCAGCCGAACCGGACGATGACGCCGTTCGCATCCTGACCGTGCACGGCTCCAAGGGCCTCGAGTTCCCGGTCACGATCCTGGCGGGGGCGTCCACGGCGGAACGCAATCGAAATCTGGGCCCTCGAGTGCTGTTCCCCGAGGAGGGCGGACCGCCTGAGGTCGCACTCGGGAAGGACCGGGCGACGACGTCGTTCGACGTCCGGGCCTCGCTGGAGGAGGTGCTGGATCACCACGAGCGAATTCGGCTGCACTACGTGGCCGCCACCCGTGCTCGCGACATCCTCGTGGTCAGTGCACACCACAAGCCGGCCCGGGCCGGCAGCATGGGACAGCGGACGCAGGAGATTCTCGAGCATTGCAGGGATCTCTGGCAACCGTTCGTGGCCCGTGGTGACGAGTCCTACGATGCCCAGCCGCCAACCCAGCTGCGTCTGGCGTCCGACGACGTCGGCCTGGAGCAGGAGCTGTGGTCGGAGGCTCGGGAACGGATGCTCGATCTCAACGATCGGGCACAGATTCGTAGCGCGACCGCCTTGGCCCGGGCCCTCTCGGACGAGGTCGAGCCTGAGGTTGGGGAGGAATCCGGTGGTGAGGAGCGGCCCTGGCGACGCGGTCGTGCCGGCACGGCGATTGGTTCGGCCGTACATGCCGTGCTGCAACATGCAGACCTTGTCGATGGGGACGACATCGAGAACCTGGCCCGTCTTCACGCCGAGAGGGAGGGGATTGCCTCGTTGAGTGGCCGGGTTGCCGCGTTGGCCCGAGCCGCGCTCGGTGCCCCGACGGTGAGAGCAGCAGCAGGCGGCCGGTTCTGGCGGGAGCTCCACGTGGCAGTACCGGCCGGAGCCGGCGTTCTGGAGGGATACATCGATCTTCTGTTCGAGAACGACGCGGGCCTCGTTGTCGTCGACTTCAAGACGGATCCCGTGCGATCGGATGCTGATGCCGAACAGTTGGTCGCTCGCTACGGCCCACAAGGTGCCGCCTATGCCGTCGCGGTTACCGAGCTGACCGGTCGCCCCATTGTGGACGTGACGTTCGTCTTCCTTGGTCTGGACGGCGCCATCGAGCGCTCGGTTCCCGATCTGGCGGCTGCGATGGCCAGCGTCCGCGCAGCTCTCGAGGGCTGATCTAAGGTGCCACCGGTGTTCCCCCGGTCGATTCGCCTGTTGGTCACGGCCGCGCTGGTGTCGACGGCCGGCTGTAGTTCCGCCATCGACGTTTCGGTGACCGACGACGAACAGACGCCCGTCGTCTCGGCGAATACTCCACTGCCGCCGACCTCGCTCGCGCCGGGAACGACCCGAAGCTCACCGACGACGGGTGCGTCGCCGACCGATGCTTCCTCCACCGAACCGAGGCAGCGGCGGCCGATCACGTTGGGATTCGGGGGCGACACCTCGTTCACCGATGGGCTCGACCGACGCGACCCCTTCGGCCAGGTCGTCGATCTGTTGCGCGCCCCCGATCTCATGGTGGTGAATCTCGAGACTGCGGTCGCCGATCCGGGAGTGGGCGGGGCCCCCGTGGCCAAGCCGTTCCTCTTCAGATCGCCGCCTGAGGCGCTCGACCTCCTGGTGGCGGCCGGTATCGACGCCGTCGGGCTGGCCAACAACCACACGCTCGACTTCGGCCCGGATGCGCTGGCTCAGATGCTTCGCGAACTCGACGATCGCGGGATCCAGCGAGTGGGAGCTGGACTCGATCAGGAAGCCGCCTACGTGCCGTTGATCGTCGAGGTCGGTGATTGGACCGTCGGTCTCGTCAGCCTCTCCCGGGTTCCCTGCGATTGGTCGGCAAGCGGTGAGAACGTGCGACCTCAGGTGGCTTGGGCCTGCCCGCCCTTCCAGGATCTGGCCGAGGAGATGATCTCGCAGGCCACGGCCGCCGCCGATGTGACGGTGGTGATGGTGCACGGCGGTGAGGAGGGAGTTCTCTGTCCTTCGCCGTTCATGGTCGAACTCCGGGCCCGATGGGCCGAGCTCGGCGTCGACCTGGTCGTCGACGGCCATCCCCATGTGGTGCAGGGCGTGACCTCGATCGGCTCGACCATGATTGCCCACTCGAGCGGGAACTTCGCCTTTCCGTCCGCCCGAGGAGTCACGGCCAACTCCGCCCTCTTCCTGTTCGACATCACCGAGACCGACCGCACCCTGCGGATCGAACCACTACGGGCCGACGGCGGAATTCTTCGCATTCCCACCGACGACGAACGGGCCGCGATCATCGATCAGATCAATCGGGTGTCCACGGGCTGGCAGTTCGACGACGACGGTGTCGCCCGGGTCGATCCGGAGGTCGACGGGTGCTGACTATCGATCGAGACGGCAACCTGGACAGGGTTGCGGGCCGAAGTGCGTCACGTGGGCGCTCCAGGTCGATCCATCGAAGTAGCGGAATCGATGCAGACCTTGCGGATCGGCGTACCAACCGGGCTCAGCCGGGACCCACGAGCCGTCGACAGACGAACCGTTCGTCGCCGATGCTTCGACGCTCTGATTCGATTCGGCCTCGAAGGTCGTCACGTCGCTGGTGCCTCGTGCGTCATTGCACCTAGAGGGTCGGCGCCAGATCGACGGACTTGAGGACTCGGGGCAGGCCGGGAGCGTCAGGCAACCAGGGCACGGGCCGGGGCATGGGCCGGCAGATTGCCGGCCGCTTGGCGGCGCACGAGCTCGGCATGGCCTTCCGGGCATTCAGCCGCGAATGGGCACCATCCACAGAGCACTCCGGGCTTGGCCTCGAAGTCGGACGAGGTGCAGGATCGTTGGATGCCGACCCAGGTCTCGGCCAACTGCTCGGCGGCCGTCTCGATCTTGTGGTCGGTGACGACGACGTCGAGAATTCGCTGACCCAGGTAGAGGAGGCGCGCTCGCTCCGGTTGTTCGCCCTGAACCTTCTCGATGGCGGCCGCGTACAACAAGACCTGTTGCATCTTGTCCTCTCGCCAGCGAGCACCGGGGAGCGTTCCCGACTTGTAGTCGCTGACCACCAGCTTTCCCCCGATCCGATCGAGGCGGTCGACGATGCCGAGGAACGGAACCCCGGCCAGATCGGCGACGACCTTCTGCTCGGTCGAGATGACCTCGACCTCGGCCGGATCCTCCAGTTTCCACAACCCGGCGATGGCGAGCCAGGCCTGCCATCGGAAGCCACGGGCCTCGTCGTCGCTCAACTCCAATCCGATGAAGTCCTCGTTCTCCTCCACCTTGGGCCAGAATGCTCGGGCCAGTTCCTTGGCCCGGTCCAGCGTCCGCTCTGTCGCAGGAAGGGCACACAGATGCTCGAGCACCTCGT
>CALACD010000356.1 GCA_937890445.1 uncultured Acidimicrobiia bacterium
TCACCGGCCTCGGTGTGACGATGGACGATGTCCCGTTCTACATCGTGGGCCTGGTTGCCTTGACCTGCGTCGCTTCCATCAGTTTCGGCGCCCATACCGCATCTCGTCAGGAGCTCCTGGCCGAGACCGAGCAGCACCTCGTGCAAGCCCGAGCTCATGCCGAGGCCATCGAAGCCAACATCGTCGTTGCCGAACGGAACCGAATCGCCCGAGAACTCCACGATGTCGTCGCCCACGGTCTGTCGGTGATCGTGGTGCAGAGCGGGGGCGCCCAACGGGTCCTCGATCGCCAGCCGGAGGCGGCGCGCCACGCCTTGATCCAGGTCGAACAGCCGCTCGCCAGGCCCTGGCCGAGATGCGTCAGGTCCTCGGAGTCCTGCGGGCAGACGATGCGACGTCGCTACGTCCGAACCCCGGCATGGAGGCTCTCGACGAACTGGCCCACAATTTCGCCGAGAGCGGACTACCCGTTGCACTCGAGATCGAACCCGATTGGCGACCTCCGAACGTGGCGATCGATGCCGCCGTGTACCGAATCGTCCAGGAATCCCTCACGAACGTACTGAAGCACGGCGGCACCAACGTGCGAGCCCAGGTCGCGATTCGGCACGAGAACGACCAGGTCCTCGTGACCGTCGCCGACGATGGCCGAGGATCGGCATCGGCGAACAGGCCCGGCGGTCACGGCCTGCGGGGAATGCAGGAACGGGTCGAACTCTTCGGCGGAACGCTCCGGGCCGGGCCTCGTCCGGGCGGGGGATTCGAAGTTCGAGCAACGCTCCCACTCCATCTGACCCCCGCCAACCGATGACGCTTCCAGAGCCACCTCGTATCCGAGTCGTGGTCGTCGACGATCAGGAACTGGTCCGAACCGGTTTCCGGATGATCCTCGAGTCCGAGGACGACCTCGTGGTCGTCGGTGAGGCCAACGACGGCGAGCAGGCCCTCGACGTCATCGCGGCATCCCGACCCGATGTGGTCCTGATGGACATCCGTATGCCTCGGCTGGATGGCGTCGAGGCCACTCGCCGGCTGGGAAGCAACGGGCCCAGAGTCATCATTCTGACCACCTTCGACCTCGACGAATACGTCTTCGCAGCAATCCAGGGTGGAGCCAACGGCTTCCTCCTCAAGGACACGCCGGCCGATGAACTCGTCGCCGCCATCCGGGTGGTGGCCTCGGGAGACGCACTCTTGGCGCCCTCGGTCACCCAGCGCCTGATCGAGCGGTTCCGGGCCGCTGCGCCCCCCGCCACGACCCCCCATCCCGGCATCGGCCAACTCACCGACCGGGAGCGAGAGGTGCTGATCGAGATGGCCCGGGGTCGATCCAACACCGAGATCGGCGACGTGCTGTACGTCGGCGAGACGACGGTGAAGACCCACGTCGGCCGGGTCCTTTCGAAGCTGGGCGTTCGGGATCGGGTCCAGGCCGTGGTGATCGCCTACGAATCCGGCCTGGTCACGCCCGGAAGCAGCTGACAACCGGGACACCAGTAGGTGCTCCGAGCGTGCTCCCCCTGCACGATCCGCACGATGGCGGTCCCGCAGCGCCGGCACGGTTTCCCGGCACGTCCATAGACGGCGAGTCCCTCGGGAACCGTTCGCCGAGCGCCGGTGTCGAGGTTGGCCCGCAACAACCGATGGGAGGTTTCGACCAGGGCGCGACGAACATCGAGGGGCAGATCCTCGATCCGGGTGGTCGGTGCCAGGCCGACGGCATGCAGGACCTCGCTCTTGTAGACGTTGCCGACCCCACAACAGATGCGTTGGTCGAGCAGCACCTCGCCGACCGAGGTGCCGATGATGGCCCGGTCGAATCGCTTCACGGCCGCATCGAGATCGGGGGCCGGGCTGGTGAGATCGGGCCCCAGATGCCGTGCACGACCGGAACGCTTCAACGTCACGTGGGGTGCCGAGAAGCAGACGGCGACCCAACCCGACGACGCCTCGAGCACGGCGCGAGCCGCCCCGGGCGAGCGACGCCATCGTTCACCGACCCGGTACAGGTGCCAGGATCCCGTCATCACCAGGTGGGTCTCCAGCGTGGTTCCGTCACCGAAGTCGATCAGCAGGTACTTCCCACGAGCCTCCACCCGCTCGATCAGGGTTCCCGGCATCGGACCCTTCTCCACCAGGCGGGGCGCCTCGAACCGAATCACGGTCTGACCGGCGAGGGCGGGTCGCAGACGAGCAGCCGTTCGCCAGATGGTGTCGCCTTCGGGCACCCCGGCAGTGTGGCCGGGGTGGACCGCAAGGTCCTCATCAGATCGCCATCTCCCCCTCCAGGATGAGACAACAATCATCTCATGGGTCGACGACAAACCCCGCGCTCGGCCCTACCCTCGAAGAAGTCGAATCCCGCTGTGCCTCGACCGACATCGCCCTGCCCCTCAGCGCCCACTGGAGCTCCCATGTCCTCTTCCTCTGATGCACCTTCGACGCCGACCTCCTCGACCGCGACCGAGACCCTGGCGGCCCGGGCCGATCACGCGGTGAAGATCTACGGCTCGGGCGACACCGAAGTCCATGCCCTCCGCGGCGTGTCGGTCGACTTCAAGGCCGGCGAGTTCACCGCCATCATGGGACCGAGCGGCTCGGGCAAGTCGACCTTGATGCACTGCATGGCCGGCCTCGATCGCCTCTCGGGAGGCGAGGCCTACATCGGTGGCGTGGCGCTCTCCACGCTGAACGACAAGCAGCTGACGCTGATCCGGCGAGAGAAGGTTGGCTTCATCTTCCAATCGTTCAACCTTGTCCCCACCCTCAACATCCGGGAGAACGTCACCTTGCCGATGGATCTGGGTGGCAACAAGATCGACGATGCGTGGGTCGACGAGGTGATCACCACCGTCGGTCTGGCCGATCGGGTGAAGCATCGACCCAACGAACTGTCCGGCGGTCAGCAGCAGCGGGTGGCCGTGGCCCGGGCCCTGGCCACCCGACCCGACATCGTGTTCGGCGACGAACCGACCGGCAACCTGGACTCGAAGACATCGGCCGAGATCCTCGACTTCATGCGCACCGCAGTCAAGGAACTGGGCCAGACCATCGTGATGGTCACCCACGATCCCGTGACCGCGTCCTATTCGGATCGAGTGCTGTTCCTGGCCGATGGCCAGATCGTTCAAGAGATGATCGACCCAACCCCGGACTCGGTCTACGACACCATCCGGAACCTCGGAGACTGACATGTTGAAGCTCGTTCGGCGCGGCATCACCGCCAATCTCGGCCGACTCGTCCTCACGCTCATCTCGGTCGTGTTGGGTGTCGCCTTCGTGTCCGGTTCCTTCGTCCTGGCCGACAGCCTTCGCTCGGTCTTCAACCAGATCAGCGAGGACGCGTTCGCCGGGGTCGATGCCCAGGTCCGCGCCGTCGAACCCGAGATCAACTCGGGTGAGACGCTGCTGCGCTTCGATCAGTCGGTGCTGGAAGGGATCCGCCAACTCCCCGAGGTCGAGTACGCCGAAGGCGGCCTGTTCGCCTTCGAGCAGACCTATTCCATCGGTGACGATGGTGAGGTGATCCGACCACAGGGTCCCCCCGTGTTCACGTCGTCCTGGGGTGGTCCGAGCCCGGTCTCGAGCTTCACGTTGCTCGAGGGAACCGCTCCGCAGGGTCAACAGGTGGCGCTGGACAGCGGCCAGGCCACCACGGGCGGCTTCGAGGTGGGTGACCTGGTCACGATCTCGTTGCCCATCGGTGAGCCCGAACAATTCGAGCTGTCGGGCATCATCGATTTCGGGCAGGGAGGCACCGGCGGTGCGTACTTCCTGCTCTATGACCTGCCCACCACGCAGCGCATCATCGATGCCGCCGGAGTGATCGACTCGATCGTGGTGAACGGTGTGGACAGCGTGGCCGAGCGCGACCTCTTGGCGTCCATCGACAACATGCTCCCCGAGGACATCGAGGTGGTGTCGGGTGACACGGTCATCGGCGAACAGCAGGACAGTTTCGGTAGCTTCATCGACATCTTCGGCAACATCCTGCTGGGATTCGCGGTCGTGGTGCTCTTCGTCAGCACGTTCATCATCTACAACACCTTCGCCATCCTGGTGGGCCAGCGCACCCGGCAACTCGGTCTGTTGCGGTCGATCGGGGCCAGTGGCACGCAGATTCGGATCATGGTGCTCCTGGAGTCGGTGATCATCGGCCTCATTGCGTCGGTCGTCGGATTGTTCGGCGGGCTCGGCGTTGCGTGGCTTTTGAAGAAGCTCTTCAGCAGCGGCGGCAACTCGTTCCCCGAAGGACCGCTCCAGATCCTGCCCCGCACCATCGTCGTCGTGGTGTTCGTCGGACTCTTCGTCACCGTTGCATCGGCACTGTTGCCTGCCATTCGGGCCTCTCGTGTCTCTCCCCTCGAGGCGGTCCGCGACGGTGGCCAGAAAGAGCGCAGCATGCGCTTCCGGCTCATCGCCGGCGGCGTGGTACTGCTCCCCGGTCTCTTGCTGTTGGCCCTCGGCATGTTCGGCAGCATCGACAGCACGGCGTCACGCCTCGGCGCCATCGGCATCGGGGCCGCGCTGACCTTCATCGGCGTCTCCATGCTCAGCGCCCTGTTCGCCGGTCCGGTTGCCGCCACACTCGGGACCCCGGTGCAGCTGTTCAAGGGGGTCACGGGTCGACTGGCCCGGGACAACGCCAGTCGCAACCCGCAGCGAACGGCTGCCACCGCCACCGCCCTGATGATCGGGCTGGCGCTCATCACGGGGGTCGGCGTGCTGACTGCGTCGCTGTTGGCGACCTTCGACGATCTGCTCGAGGATGCACTGACCGCCGATCTGTTCGTCTACGAGGAGAACCAGGGGCTGTCGTTCTCGGCCGTCGTGGTCGACCAGCTTCGGGCACTTCCGGAAACCGACCTGGTTGCCGGGTCGGCCGATGTCGAGGTCCTGCTGAACGATGAGGTGACCAATGTGGTGGCGTTCGACACCGACACCGGCACCGACGTGGTCAACTACGGCATCGTCGAGGGTTCGGCCAACATCACCGAGGGCGGAATCGCTGTTCTCGACACCGCCGCCGGCGATCGCGGCCTGGCCCTCGGTGACACGGTCTCGGTCCAGTTCGAGGACGGGTTCGTGACCGACCTCGAGATCCAGGCCATCTACGACGACAACACCGTGGTCGAGCGATCGTGGCTCATCAACCGCCGTCTCAGCGCCCAGCACGTCCAACTCGACCAAGTCGACTTCGTCGGCGTGACCTTCCCCGAGGGAACGGACGTCCCGGCCGGTCGGCTCGCGGCCGAAACCGTGACCGGCAACTTCCCGCAACTGACCGTGCAGGACAACTCCGAGTTCCAGGAAGAGGTTCAGGGGCAGGTCAGCCAGCTCCAGATCGTCACCACCGGCCTACTCGTGATGTGTCTGATCGTTGCCTTCTTCGGCATCGTGAACACGATGGCGCTCTCGGTGCTCGAACGCACCCGGGAGATCGGGCTGCTCCGGGCCGTCGGGATGACGCGGCGACAACTCCGCACGGCCGTGCGTTGGGAGGCCGTGATCGTCAGTGTGTTCGGATCGTTGCTCGGCGTGGGAATGGGTCTGTTGCTGGGATGGGCCGCCGTGGTCGCCATTCCGGACAGTTTCATCAGCACGACGGCCGTCCCGTGGGGCCAGTTGGTGATCTACGTCGTCATCGGTGCGGTCATCGGTGTGATCGCCGCCTACTTTCCTGCCCGTCGGGCGGCCCGGCTCAACGTGCTCGACGCAATCTCCCACGCCTGACCTGGGCCCCTCAGCTCCTTGTCGGGCCCTTGTAGCCTGGCTTGAAACCATGGGCCAGCAGCACGTCGCGGATCGCAGTCTGCTCGGCGGGAGGCTGTCCGTTGATCTTCAGGACCTCGATGCGCTTGACGTGCCGCCGGCTGACCAGGCCGGTCAGCGCATCGACCCAGGACGGATCATCGACCGCCCGCTCCCAGACCGTGATGGATCGCCCGCCTCGCTCGAGGAAGGCCAAGGGGTGACCGTCTCGTAGCACGACGTACGCACCAGTGGCCCGAGAGGGCCGGCCCTCGTTGGCTGGCCACGGAATGGCAGCGCCGTAGGGCTGGGCCGGATCCCCCGCGGCCAACACCAGCGGAGGCGCGAGATCGAGCACCGGGCGGTCATGACGTTCGTCACGTAGCCGGTCGACGGCGCCCGGTAGTGCGAACTGGGCCGCCCCGAGCCCGGTCACGAAATAGCCTCGTCGAACCTGGCCCCGATCTTCGAGCGCCTTGAGCACTGGGTACACCCCGGCGAAACCTCCCTCGGCCCCCTCGGCCAAGGCCATCTCGCGAGTCAAGACCCCGTAGCGTTCGAGCAGCTGCAGCGCCCGAGTGGTGGCGGCTTCGGTGGCCGTGATGGCCGGCAGTCTCAGAGGCGCCACCAGAGACCACCGTCCGGTCCCGGCAGGAGGTCCGAGCCTCGACAGCGAACGGAGATCCGGTCGTCGAGCGGTTCGTCCTCGAGTCCCGACCTTCGATGGAACGGCTCCCGACACCAGGGCCCGCAGCGGAGTCAGCGAGTCGTTCGTCACCTCGCCGGCCCAGACCAAGTCCCACAGCGCACCCAGTACGGCCCGATCGCTGTAGTCGCAGTCGGCATCCTGAGCGGCGGCCACGAGGTCGGTCCAGAACGAGGCACCACTGCGGCCCAGGGCCAGCCTCAGCGCGTCGTGCAGTTCTCCGATCACCGGTTCGTCCGGTTCGGGGATGAGCGCCGGCGCCTGATCTCGCCACACCAGACGAACCCGACCGTCACCGGTTCCCAGGGAACCGGCGCCGACCCACACCACCTGACCCGAGGTGAGCAGTGTGTCGAGATCAGCCGGTGCATACGTGTTCACCCGAGAGCCGAGGATGTCGTGTTCGAGAAGCGATGCCGGCAGGCTCGCTCCTTGCATCGCGGTGATGACCTCCGCCAGTCCTTCGACGCCCCGCAGGTCGGATCCGACGTGCTGCCAGACAGGAAGGAAGCGGGCCAGCACGTCTTGCTCGACCGGCTCGACCTCCGCTCGCAATGCCGCGAGCGATCGACGTCGAAGCACACCCAGCACCTCGTTGTGACACCACTCGCGCTCGGAGCCATCGGGCCGGAACTCGCCGCGGACCAGGCGCCCCGACCGCTCGAGCTCCTCCAGGCCGACCCGGGCCCGATCCGGCTCGATTCCGTAGTGGGCGGCGACCTCCCCGGTCAGGAAGGGGGCATGGGTCCGGGCGTAGCGAGTGAGTAGATCACCGAGCGGATCGGCAACCGGGTCGGTGAAGGCTTGGGGCAGCCCCGGGGGGAGCGCCGTACCGAGCGCATCGCGGAGACGCGACGCGTCCTCGGCCGCAGCGAACCGCGGTTCGGAGGCGACAACCGTTCGGATGATCCGACGGTCACTCAGCAACTTCTGGACGGCCCCGTCGGAATCGAGGCCGGGTTCCCCATCGGCGGTGACGGTCTCGACCCGGGCTGCGATCGCGGCCGAGGTCAGCGGGCCGAGCCATCGGAGCAGATCCTCCACCCCGTCGAGGTGACGGGCCTGCCAGCCATCGGCGGTGCGCTGCAACTCTGCCTCCAGCTGATCGAGGACGTCGGGGTCGAGAAGTTCGCGCAGTTCTTCGGCCCCCAACAGATCACGCAACAGCTCACGGTCGAGCGACAGCGCTGCAGCTCGCCGCTCGGCCAGCGGAGCATCGCCGGCGTACATGTACTGGGCGATCCAGCCGAAGACCAGCGACTGAGCCATCGGTGAGGCCGTGTCGGTATCGACCGAATGCACCTTGATCCTGCCACTGCGCAGCTCGCTCAACACCTGAAGCAGCGCCGGGAGATCGAACACGTCGTTCACGCATTCCCTCGTCGTCTCCAACAGGATGGGGAAGCTCGGGTACTTGGCCGCCACCGCCAGCAGGTCTGCCGCTTTCTGCCGTTGCTGCCACAGGGGCGTGCGCCGATCCGGTCGGCGTCTCGGGAGGAGCAATGCTCGGGCCGCGCACTCGCGGAACCGGGCTGCGAACATCGCGGTGTTGGGCAATTGGGTGACGAGTAACTCGTCGAGGTCATCCGGGTCGATGAGCAGCTCGTCGATCGGCAACCGGTCGACGGCTTCGGGCAGTCGGATCACGATGCCATCGTCGCTCCACATCAGCTCGACGTCCCAACCCCATTGTTGGGCCAACCGATGCTGCAGCGCCATGCCCCAGGGGGCGTGAACCTGGGCACCGAAGGGAGTCAACAAACAAACCCGCCAGTCACCGATCTCGTCCCGGAACCGTTCGACCACGACGGTTCGATCGTCGGGGACCTTTCCGGTAGCCGTTCGCTGCTCGTCGAGGAACATCACCAGGTTGCTGGCCGCCAGCGCGTCGAGTCCGTGACGGGTCCGGAGTCGGGTGTGGGCCTCCTCGGGCGAGGCGGCCAGGATCTCCCGGCTGAAGGCGCCGATGGCCCGGCCCAACTCGAGAGGACGACCGGGGCCGTCCCCGTGCCAGAACGGCATCTTTCCCGGCTGGCCTGGAGCCGGCGTGACAATGACTCGTTCGTGGGTGATGTCCTGGATTCGCCAGGTGCTGGCCCCGAGCAGGAAGGTCTCGCCGGGGCGAGACTCGTACACCATCTCCTCGTCCAGTTCGCCGACTCGCGCACCATCGGGGAGAAACACGCCGTACAAGCCCCGATCCGGGATGGTGCCGCCGCTCGTGACGGCCAAGCGCTGCGCGCCGGGGCGGCCACGGACCACACCTTCGACCCGGTCCCACACGATCCGGGGTCGGAGTTCGGCGAACTCGTCCGACGGGTAACGGCCGGCCAGCAGGTCGAGCACGGCGGAGAACGCCTCGTCGGACAGATCGGCGAAGTTGGCGGCACCCCGCATGAGTACGCCGAGATCTTCCACCTGCCAGTCGTCGAGGGCACAGGCCGCCACGATCTGTTGTGCCAAGACGTCGAGAGGATTGCGGGGGTAGTGCGTCTCCTCGATGAGGCCGAGTTGCATCCGTTCGACGACGACGGCTGCCTCCAGCAGATCGGCCCGGTGTTTGGGGAAGAGTTTTCCTCGACTCGGCACGCCGACCTGATGCCCGGCCCGGCCGACCCGCTGCAACCCCCGACTGACCGCCCCGGGAGACTCGACCTGGATGACGAGATCGACGGCTCCCATGTCGATACCGAGTTCGAGCGACGAGGTCGCGACCAGGCCCTTCAGCACGCCTCGTTTGAGTTCATCCTCGATGATGAGCCGCTGCTCCCGGCTCAACGAACCGTGGTGGGCCTTGACCAGTTCGTGGCCGGGCTCGGGGGGTCGTCCCTCGGCCTCGGCCGAGCGGTTCTCGCCATCGATCGCCAACTCGTTGAGACGCGTGGCGAGGCGTTCCGCCAGACGGCGGGCGTTCACGAAGATGATGGTCGATCGGTTCTCCTGCACCAGTTCGAGCAATCGGGGATGCATGGCAGGCCAGATACTGCGACGGGCCGGGCCGGCGGCCGCCGGGCCACTGACCGGTTCGTCGATCACCTCGCCGAGCCGACCCATGTCCTCCACCGGCACGATCACCTCGACATCGAGTTCTTTGCGTATCCCGGTATCGACGATGGCGACAGGCCGGGGTTTCCGTTCACCGGAATCGGGGTCGGTGGCGAAGCCACCGAGAAATCGGGCGATCTCCTCCAGCGGGCGCTGGGTGGCCGACAGCCCGATGCGCTGAGGCGGGCGATCGGTCACTCGTTCCAGACGTTCGAGCGTGACCGCCAGGTGGCTTCCTCGTTTGGTGGCGGCAAGGGCGTGGATCTCGTCGATGATCACGGTCTCGACCCCGACCAGGGTCCCTCGCACCTTGGAGGTCAGCATGAGATAAAGCGACTCGGGGGTGGTGATGAGCAGATCGGGTGGATGAGTGGCCAGACGGCGTCGCTCGTCGGCAGGGGTGTCACCGGTCCGCAGCGCGACCTGCGGTTCGTGGAACGATTCGCCGAGCCGCTCGGCGGCCAACCGCACGCCCTGCAGCGGGCCGCGAAGGTTCTTCTCCACATCAACGGCCAGGGCCCGCAGGGGCGAGATGTAGAGGATGCGAGTGCGGCGGTTCCCCTCGACAGGAGGTTCCTGGGTGGTCAGCTGGTCGAGCCCCCAGAAGAACGCCGTGAGCGTCTTGCCCGAGCCGGTCGGCGCCAGGATCAAGGTGTGGTCGCCGGCCGCGATCCGGGGCCATCCTTCGGTTTGGGGCGGTGTCGGCTCGGGAAACGTGGTGGAGAACCAGGCCGCTGCCGCCGGGCTGAACGCGTCGAGAGCCGGATGCTGCGTTCGGTTCGCTGCGCCACTGCCCACCCGACCACGCTAGGAGCTTCATCGGTGGTTCTCACCGGACACCATGGGGTGCGGAACGCCCTCGATGCCGCCCGCTACGATGTCGGCCGTGACCAAGCCCTTTCGATTCGGCGTTCAGGCCAAGCAAGCGAGGAATCGGGCCGAATGGCAGGAGCAGGCGAGGAAGGTCGAGGACCTCGGGTACTCGACCCTCACCATTCCCGATCACTTCGACGGCCAGTTCGCACCCGCCCTGGCACTGCAGGCGGCCGCCGATGCCACGACCGACCTCCGGCTGGGCGCCCTCGTCTTCTGCAACGACTACCGGCATCCCGTGGTGTTCGCCAACGAGATGGCAACCCTCGACGTGCTGTCCGATGGTCGTGTCGAGCTGGGAATCGGAGCCGGGTGGATGCAGACCGACTATGTCGCCGCCGGCATCGCCTACGACCGTCCCGGCGTTCGCATCGACCGCATGATGGAGTCGGTGGAGATCCTCAAGGGGCTGTTCGCACCGGGCCCCTACCGTTTCGAGGGTGAGCACTACACGATCCGCGATCTCGACTTGATGCCCAAGCCCTTGCAGACGCCTCACCCCCCGTTCCTGATCGGTGGTGGCGGGCCTCGCATGCTCCGCCTGGCCGGCGAACACGCCGACATCGTCGGCGTGAACCCGAATCTCCAATCGGGAGCCATCGACGCCGACACGGTGTCGGATGCCACCGCGGAGCGTTATGCGGAGAAGGTCGCGTGGGTCCGAGAGGGCGCCGGGGACCGGTTCGATCACATCGAATTGAACATCCGGGCCTTCTTCGTCGTGTTCAGCGACGACCGCCACGGTACGGCCGAAGCCATGGCCGGCGCCGTGGGCCTGACCGCCGAGCAAGCGCTGGCGAGCCCGTTGGCCTTGGTCGGTGATGCCGCTTCGATGATCGACGATCTGGTGGAGCGGCGAGAACGATACGGGTTCAGCTACATCGGTATCGGACCGGATGAGATGGACGCCTTCGCGCCCGTCGTTGCCGAGCTGGCTGGTCGCTGATGGCCGAAGAGATCGATGACGTACGGCGCCGCATCGAGCAGGCCGCCATCCAAGCCGAGTTCGAGACCGGCGAACGAGAGGCCACGGTCGAAGCGGCCAAGGCCCATGTCGCCCTACGCCTGGCCCGCATGACGCTGGGGGTCACGGTCGTGATCATCGGCATCATTGCGCTGCCCCTTCCCGGCCCGGGCTGGCTGATCATCGCCGGCGGACTCACCATCCTGGCCAAGGACGTGGCCTGGGCCGATCGTGCGTTGCGCTACATCCGCCGACGTGTTCCCGGAGTGCCCGAAGACGGCAGGATTCCGCGCTCTTCGTTGGTGACGATGGCGTTCGTCACGTTGGCTGCGGTGTCGGCTTCGGTCTGGTGGAACTTCTACCGCTGATCAGGCGCTGGGTGCCACTCAGACCTCGGTGCTACCCAGCCGGTCCCATGTAGCCGGTCCTACCCAGCCGATGCGAACGACTCAGAACAGATGCTGCTGGCCCGGCGGCGCCGGGTCGATGGCGGCGGGGTGATCGGGGAGATCCGAGGCCAGCGGCCCCGGCAACGGACGTTCATGCACCAGCCGAAGACGTCGGGTGGCGCGAGTGAGGGCAACGTAGAGCGAGCGGGCGCCTTGCGGTTCCTCGTCGAAAATGGCCGCCGGCTCCACCACCAGCGCAGCGTCGACCTCGAGACCCTTGACCAGATTGACCGGCACGATGGTGAGCGATTGATCGAGACCGTCACGAGGACCGAGACCCACCGGCACGCCGTTCGCCTCGAAGGTGTCGGCCAGTCGCTGGTAGAGCGAGGTCGGCGTGATGATGGCCACGTTGCCCTGGCCGAGATCTCGCAGCTCCTCCTGGGCGACGCGAACCACGTGTCCCAGCAGATCGTCGGCCACCTGATCGAAGCGCGGTTCGTCCCCGTCGCCTCGCACCGCGGTCGGCGGCGTCAGACCGGGGGCGGCCAACGGCAGCATCTTCGCCGCCAGGTCCATCGATGGTCCGGGAATGCGATAGCCGACGGTCAACTCGGAGCGTCGAGGAGGCCGTCGATCGGGTAGGTGTTCGAGAACTTCGTCCCAGTCGGCGTGGGCCCATGCGCCCGTCGACTGTGCAATGTCACCCACCACCGTCATGGATCCCCCCAGGGAGCGACGGGTCAACATCCGCAGCTGCATGGGGGACAGATCCTGCGCTTCGTCGACCACGATGTGGCCATAGGTCCGGACGTCGTCGTCGTCGTGGGACTTGGGCCGGGGACCGAGTCTCTCGTAGGCCTCGTCCAACACGGGCACGTCGTCGACCGTCCACACGATGCCCGACGTCTCCTTTCCTGGTTGCCAGCCTCGGAACAGCGCGGCCTGTTCGGCCTCGCTCACGTCGATGCCGGCCGAGCGTATGAGGGCTCGGGAACCGAAGAGGTCATGGAGCAACTGGGCCGGGGTCAGCACCGGCCACATCCAGTTCAGCGCCTCTCGAACCTCGAGATGATGACCCACGGCCTCGTGGACCTCGGCTCGTTGCGGCATCTCGGGGTGAGAGGCAGCCAACGCGTCGAAGACGCTGTTCACCACGAACTTCCGGGCCGCGTTGTGGGTCCGGTACCGACGCCGAGCCTCGTTCACGATCCGCTCGGACTCCGCGACCCGAAGCCGGAGCCGCCGCACACCCATGCCGACCACCAGATCGGTCCGGAGCGGACGCTCCCGATCCCGCACTGCACGACGGATGAGCTTCACCATCCGCAGATCGCCTTTGATACGACCGGCTGCGATCGGATCTCGACCCGACACCCGAACATTGCGTACCAGATCGGCCAGGACCGACAACTCGACGCCGGCTTCCCCCAACGACGGAAGCACCTGTTCGATGTAGCCCAGGAACAGGCGATTCGGTCCGATGACCAGGACGCCTTGTCCCTCGAGCGGGAACCGGTGGGTGTAGAGCAGGTAGGCGGCTCGATGGAGGGCCACCACCGTCTTGCCCGTTCCCGGGCCTCCCTGCACCACCAGGACCCCGGGTAGCGGCGCCCGGATGATCTCGTCCTGTTCGGCCTGGATGGTCCCCACGATGTCGGACAACCGGCCGGTTCGAGACGTCTCGAGTGCAGCGATCAAGGCTCCCCGGCCTCGAAGCTCACGCCCGTTCACGGTGGCCCGCTGGGTGAGCGCGGCGTCGCCGAAGAACTCGTCCTCCAAGCCGAGCAGCTGACGTCCGCGCGACACGAAATGCCGGCGCCGCACCAGGCCCTGGGGATCTCGACCGGTGGCCCGGTAGAAGGCTTCGGCCACCGGTGCCCGCCAGTCGACGATGAGCGGGTCCTGGTTCCGGTCCGACACGGCGACTCGTCCGATGTGATAGCTGCCGGCGCCCGCCGCCTCGTTCTGATCGATCCGGCCGAAGCACAGCGACCGATCCCCGATGTCGAGATCTCGCAACCGGCCGGCGATGTTCTCGTTGATCATCTCGCGTTCCCACCGCGCCTGATTCGTTCCGCCCGCTCCCACCTCGACCATGTTCTTGAGCCGAAGTGCTTCGGAGCGGGTCTCATCGAGACGTGCGTGAGCGAGATCGAGGTGGGCCTGTTCTGCCGCCAGCTCGGGATGTGGGTCGTTCAAGAAGGTCCTGACTGCGGAATCGGTCGAGGCTCGGGCTGCCTCCACCGGGGGGTTGGCAATTGTACGGGGTCGGGCGCCGGTACCGTTCACCGGGTGAGCACCCACCTCCAGGACTCGTCCTTTCTCCGGGCAACAAGGCAGGAACCAGGCGATCGCGTGCCGATCTGGTTCATGCGTCAAGCCGGCCGATCGTTGCCCGAATACTTCGATGTCCGGGGTGACGGGTCGATCCTCGACGCGATCCGTGTTCCGGACCGGGCCACCGAGATCACGCTGCAACCGGTCCGCCGCTACGGTGTCGACGCCGCCATTCTGTTCTCCGACATCGTGACACCGGTTTGGGCCGTTGGTTTCGGCATCGACATCACCCCGGGCGTCGGACCGACCTGTGATCGCCCGTTCCGTTCGGCCGACGACCTGCAACGGCTCCGCCCCCTCGATCTCGATGCCGATCTGGGATTCCAGACCGAGACGGTACGCAACCTGGTCGCCGAACTCGACGTCCCACTCATCGGCTTCGCCGGGGCACCGTTCACGCTGGCCAGCTATCTCATCGAGGGGCGCCCATCACGGGACTATGCCAAGTGCAAGGCGTTGATGATGGGCCAACCCGAACTGTGGCATCAGTTGTGCGAGCGGCTGGCCGATCTGGCGATCGGCACGCTGACCGCTCAGGTCGAGGCCGGGGCATCGGCCATTCAGCTCTTCGATTCCTGGGCCGGCGCGCTACGGCCCGAGCATTATCGGGAGTACGTGTTTCCTCACTCAAGCCGCATTCTCTCCGCCATGGGTGATCTCGGTGTGCCCCGCATCCACTTCGGCATCAATACCGGGGAACTCCTGCCCCAGATCGCCGAAGCCGGGGCCGACGTCGTCGGTGTCGATTGGCGTACCCGACTGTCCGACGCACGGGAGCGAACCGGAGGAACGGTGGCGTTGCAGGGCAACCTCGATCCAGCCCTCCTCCTGGCACCGTGGCCGGTCCTCGAACGCGAGGTCCGGCGTGTGCTCGACGACAACGGCGGGCACCCGGGACACATCTTCAATCTGGGCCATGGCGTGTTGCCCCAGACCGACCCCGATCAGGTCAAGCGAGTGGTCGAACTGGTCCACGACATCGGCCGCGCCGGCCGGTGAGCGCTGCGGGTGCGGGGACGAAACTCGGCCCGAGCTCCGGTCCGTGCACGGTCATCGGCGGCGGCCTGGCCGGCCTCTGCGCTGCCTTCGACCTGCATCGGGCCGGCCGCCCGGTGGCCCTGCTCGAAGCAGACGATCGATTTGGGGGCAAGATCTGGAGTTCACCCGTCGGCGATCGTTTGGTCGATGCCGGCGCCGACAGCTTCTTGGCCCGAGTTCCTCAAGGTCGACAGCTCTGCGAGGAGCTGGGTCTGGCGGATGAGCTGACCAGTCCTGTGGCTCCGGTTCCCGCCTACCTTCACCGTGACGGCGCTCTCCACCGACTCCCCGAGGGAACCATGCTGGGGGTTCCCACCGATCTGAACGTGCTCGGCGATCTGATCAGTCCGGCCGGCATCCGGCGAGCAATCGAGGATTTCGACCGGCCGGCCACCGATATCGGCGGGGACATC